>DAOSWJ010000033.1:0-15836 GCA_035380005.1 Prolixibacteraceae bacterium
GTTTTCTTTAGGGGCGAAGGGAGCGAGTTTATTTATTTTCAGTTTTAAGAATGAAGGGAAAAGCAAACATAAGCATAACTTTAGAGTTGGCAGCAATTCTTTGCGCACTGCTCAGTTTTGTACTTCCGAAAAACGATGAAAAATACCTTAGCGAGTATTTTTGGTCGCGCAAAACTTTATCGAAACAAAAGTACAACATGGTAATTATGGGCGACTCGCGTGTTTACAGGGGCGTTTCGCCGCAAATAATGCAAAAGCATTTGCCACAACTTAAAATACTCAATTTTGGCTACTCAAATGGCGGATTGAATCCTACAATGTTCAACGCGGCCGAGCAAAAGCTAGCAACAACCAGTTCATCCAAAATTATTGTAATGGGTATTACTGCCAATAGCATAAGTGCTTATACCGAAAAAAATTTGCAATACACTCAGGAACTTACCCGTCCACGTGAAGAAGTGATTGAGCGTTTGTATTTTAGTCCGATTAAGTATTGGTTTTCGCCGGTAACCCCACAAATATTAAAAACGTGGTTATTCGAACCGCCTCCTGTTTCGTATTATATAAACGAATACCATTTGAACGGATACGTTCGATCAGAAAAATTTCCGGTAGATACCATGGAGGCCATTCCTTCGTATGTAAAAGATTTTACCAATTATAAAGTTGATGGTGAAAAGCTTGAAGCCCTTTATAAACAAGTAAGTGAATGGAATAAAAAAGGCATTGTGGTTGTTGGTTTTCGCCCGCCAATATCGTACCCAATGTGTATGCTCGAAGATACGATGGGTTTGTACAACGAAGCCGAAATTGAAGCAAACATGAACAAAGCCGGTGCCCATTGGTTAAAACTCGATTGTACTCGGTTTAAGACGTATGATGGCAGCCACTTAGATGAATACTCAGCTGTACAACTGTCGGATACGTTGGCAAAATATGTTCAGTATCTATTGTTATAATAAAAAACCGCCCCAAATTGAATTTGAGACGGTTGATCTTTCGTGGTGCCACCAGGAATCGAACCGGGGACACACGGATTTTCAGTCCGTTGCTCTACCTACTGAGCTATGGCACCGCTTTTCGTAAAAGCGATGCAAATATATTATTTAATTTTTTATCTCCAAACATCAAACCTAACAGATCGGCCAGTTTTGTTAAATTTTATTTCCGAATCCCTAAAGCTATTCATTCAATATTTTCTACATTTGCACACTTTATTCAGAAAATCAATGGAATATCAGCTGTTTACATTAGCCAATGGCATTAGGGTTGTTCATCAACAGGTCGATTCCCCGGTTGCTCATTTTGGGGTGGTAGTGAATACTGGCTCGCGCGATGAAGAGGAACAAGAACAAGGTATAGCACATTTTATTGAGCATACCTTGTTTAAAGGAACCCGTAAGCGCAAGGCCTATCAAATTATAAACCGAATTGAAGATGTTGGTGGCGAGTTGAATGCATATACAACAAAGGAAGAAACAGCTATTTATGCCACTTTTTTGAGCGGGTATTATTCACGAACAATTGAACTAATAAGCGATATTGTGGTTAATGCTGCCTTTCCCGAGAAGGAAATTGAACTCGAAAAGGAAGTGGTCATCGAGGAAATAAATTCGTATAACGACTCTCCTGCCGAGCTAATTTACGACGAGTTTGAAGAGCTCATTTACAACGGGCATCCAATTGCTCGCAATATTTTGGGCACTCCCGAAACCGTTCGGGCATTTAGCCGCGAGAAAATAAAAAACTTCATCAAAAAGAATTATCATACCCATCAAATGGTAATTTGTTCGGTAGGCAATATTCAAGCTGCTAAATTCGAAAAACTGGTTAAAGCGCATTTCGATATTTTGCCCGAGAAAAATAATGCGCCTGTTCGGAAACCTTTTTCAGGCTATTTTGCCCAAAGTAACGAGGTTGTGAAGGATACTTTCCAGTCGCACTGCATTGTTGGTGCCGAAGCATATCATATCGATCACAGCATGCGGCTTCCGCTGGTATTGCTCAATAACATATTGGGTGGAAACTCAATGAACAGTAAGCTGAATATGAGTTTGCGCGAAAAGCACGGTTTGGTGTACAATGTCGAAGCCAATTATACGCCTTATACCGATACCGGCATTTTTACCGTTTACTTTGGAACCGAGCGCAACAACCTCTACAAAGCGTTCGATTTGGTAATGAAAGAATTTAAATGGTTCCGCGAGCAAAAAATGAAACATCAAACGCTCGAACGTGCTAAAAAACAACTGATTGGGCAGCTAGCTATTTCGAATGAAAACCGCGAAGATTTGATGCTTACCATTGGGCGCAGTTACCTGTATTTCAATAAAATTGATACTATTGAAACCGTAATCGAAAAAATCAATAACATTTCATCCGACGATATCTTTCAGGTTTCGAACGAGATACTTGTTCCTCAGAACTTGTCGAAATTAATTTTCTTATAATATGGATTTGTCAATTGAGCTTGAACAATACATACGCAGCCATATTGCTGCCGAAGAACCTTTTTTGAACCAGCTCGAAAGGGAAACCAACCTAACTTGCATACATCCACGCATGCTTTCGGGGCATATTCAAGGTAAGGTTTTGTATATGCTTTGCAAAATGATACAGCCGCATAGAGTGCTCGAGTTGGGAACCTACACCGGCTATTCAGCCATAAGTATGGCTTTGGCTCTCGATAACGATGCAATGTTACACACCATTGAAGTGCGCGACGAGCAAGAGGAAATTATTGCCAAGTACATTGCAAAAGCTCGCCTCGGGAATAAAATATCTACCCATTTTGGCGATGCCAAGGATATTGTACCCTCAATTGACGAAATGTTCGACCTTGTTTTTATTGATGCCGATAAACGCGAATACACTCAATATTACCAATTGGTTTTCGATAAAGTGAAACAAGGTGGGTACATTATTGCCGATAATATTTTGTGGGATGGCAAAGTGGTAGATCCATCGGAAGCCAACGACGCGCAAACTCGTGGCATTATCGAATTCAATGCAATGGTTCAGGCCGATGTGCGTGTCGAAAATGTTATCTTCCCGTTTCGCGACGGAATGATGGTTGTTAGGAAAAAGTGAACTCTGAATATTCCTAAGTTCATTGCTTAGGCAACCACAAGCAAATTATCCTGTCTATTAATTTGTGCGCATTACAATAAAAAGTTGGTGTAACAATGGTTCGAAAGCTGATTCCAATTTAGTTCTCAATATAAAACCATTGGAGCATCAATTTTTTTGGGGGGAGGTTCATGCTTTAGGCTGATAATCCCCCTTTGTTGTTTTTTTCGATATGAATACGCCTTGCCGCAACAATACCCGAATTCAACTCAAAACCCATAATTATGGCCATACAGTTGAGGTAAATCATCAGCATAACCATTGGTAGTGTGCCAATTGAGCCATAAAGTGCGTTGTACGTGTTGAATCTGTCAATGTAAAAACCAAACCCTAAAGTGATTATTATAGAAAGAATTGTAGCCAGTGTAGCACCGGCCGAAATAAAGCGGTATTTGCTTTTGCGCGCCGGGGCCAGATAAAACAAAAACGAATATGCAAAGTAGAATACGGCCAAAATTACGATCCATTTACCAAATGTAATCAGGTAGTAAGTCCAGTCTTGTTTCATCAGTTCGTGCTCAACCAAAAAGTTCATTAGCGATTGTGTAACTGTAATTAATGCAATACCAACAGTGATAAGTAACGACAAGATAATGACCAGTAAAAGCGCAACAGCCCTCTGCATGAGCCAGCTACGACTTTCGATAACATTTACCGATGCGTTGAACGATTGAATAAGCGAAACCAAACCATTGGTTGAAAAGTACATGGCCATAACAAAACCAACAGAAAGAAGCCCACCGTGTTTTATTTTAATGATCTCATAAATAGTTTTCTCAATGGCTTCGTAAACTGCGTCGGGCATTACCGATGCAATAATTTGCAGCAGTTTGTCCTGAAAATCGACAATGGGTATATGCGGTATAAGTGTAAATAAAAAAATGATTGCTGGGAACAAACCAAGCAGTAAACTGTATGATACAGCCGATGCCCTGCGGTTGATATTGCCGTCGCGTATGCCTTTGAAAAAGAATATGGCTACGTTGTAAACCGGAACCTTGTCGAAACCGGGAAATGAAATCCGCTTTGCTTTATTTATGAGCGGAATGGCTAACCTGAGTAAGCGGGTTTCGTGTGCTTTTCGTAACAGTCTCATTTATTGCAACAGGCTGTTGGTTAGTTGTTTTGCCTTTCGATTCGCAGTTGGTGTATAAACGATGTTCCACCTTTCGATTTTAACAAGAAATACACCCTGAATTTGTTGTTTTCTACTTGTAGCGTGCCAATGGCGTAGCTCGAATCGTCCTTGCCCCCTTGATGGATTATTGTAAAGTTGCTAGGCGGGTATTTCTTGAAAAAATCGGTCATTACTTGTTGTGCATGTGCTTTGCTGTAAACATTGTCGCTATCGAGCACCATCAATTCAACATTTTGGTTAAAATGCTTGGCCAGTTTTTGGGCATTACCTGTTTTTAAACTGATAACGATTTCGTCGGGTACTTGCGCAACCGAAACCGAAGCCATTATTAGTATGCCTAAAAGCAATGTGCTGTATTTGAATATTTTGCTCATTTTATAATTTTTTTAAAAAGCTGAAATTACATATAAAATTGTTTTCAGCATTGGTTTTCTTCTTTTTTTAAAAGCTTCTCGAACTTTTTTACTGCAAATAGTGTGCAAATTTCATATTTATTATCAAACGCTGCTATTTTTGGTTAATTTCACAGCAAGATAATTAAATTATTTACAATGAAGGCAACTCTTTTACTAATTGGTAAAACCGATCAGGCTTATCTCGAAACAGGTATTGGATTGTATATTAATAGGTTGAAGCATTATTTGCCTTTTGAGATCAAGCTGGTTCAAGCCTTAAAAAATACAAAGAGCTTATCCGAATGTCAACAAAAACAAAAGGAAGGCGAATTGCTGCTTGCTCAGTTGCAAAGTACCGATACTTTGGTTTTGCTCGATGAAAACAGTAAAGAATTTTCATCGCTTGGTTTTGCCGCTTTTGTTGAAAAACAAATGATAGGCGGTACAAAAAACCTGGTTTTTGCAGTTGGTGGGCCTTATGGGTTTTCGCCTGAAATGCACCAACGCGCTCAAGCTAAAATTTCACTATCGAAAATGACTTTTTCGCACCAAATGGTAAGGCTTATATTTGTTGAGCAACTTTACCGTGCAATGACCATCTTAAAAGGAGAACCCTATCATCATCAATAAAATATGAGAATAACCCGTTACATAAGCATTCCTGTTCTGCTTTTCACCATTTTTTTGGTTTTGGCTGTTTTGACCGAAAATTACGTGTTGTCGGGTGGAATCAGACCCGCCGATGTTAAGCGTTTTAATAAAACATTACATAGCAAACTGGAGCAAATCGATGTTTTGATGAGCAAGGTTGCAAGTGAGCTTGATACAACAGTACAAAAACAAAACGTTCCTATTTTCAACCGACTAAGTAGTGTAAATAATTTGTTCGAAGAAAACGAACAGGCAATTTTGGTAACCATCCAAAACGAAGCGGTTTATTGGTCCGATAATAATGTCGCATTTTTTTCCGATGTAGTATCGGCTGAACAGGGATTGGTTGAAATGCCAAACGGCTGGTTTGTGTTAAGCCGAAAAACACAGGGCGATTTTGTAATTCATGGTTTAACTTTAATCAAATACAATTATCAGGTAGATAACGAATTTTTGCCCAAAAGTTTTGCAAAAGGTTTCCACTTACCTGCCGATTTTAAAGTGCAGTTTTACGAATCGGACGAATCGTTTTCTGTTTTTGATCCGCAAAATAGTTTTTTGTTTGCCATTAGACCTTCGGGCTTACTGCCTTGTATTTATTCCGATTTATATGTGTCGGTATTTTTGTATATGTTGGCACTTTTTTTCATGCTGATGACTTTGTACCGGGTTTCAAATCATTATTTTCATCGGCTTAAAGGCTTTAAAATAATTGCACTACTGTTGTTGGTAGTGCTGTTGTATTGGTTGATGGAGTTTACCCGTTTCCCTCATTCGGTTTTTTTGCTCAATATTTTCACCCCACAATATTTTGCTTATTCGGCTTTGTGGAAATCAATGGGCGAGTTGATGGTTTTTTCGGTACTCTTGTTGTTTTGGAGCGTAGTATTTGCCCGCTCGTTCGATATTTCTGAAAAAACCAAACATAACCCTTTAAGGTTGAAAGCCACACTTGTATTTAGTTTTTCGTTAATCGCATTGTATTTTGTTTTTATCAGGTTTTTGGTGCACACTTTAGTGTTGAATTCAAGCATCTCATTCTCGGTTTACCGTATCGAAACGCTTTCGGTTTACAGTTTCTTGGGTTTTATCATTATTGGTTTATTGTACCTGTCTTTCTTTTTTGTAACATTCCGAACAACACAAATTTTCAGAAAAAAAATTGCTTATACATTTTTTCTATTACAACTAGCTTCAATAGCCGTTGTACTTGGTTTTATCTTTTTTCAGATTGACCCAAGCGGTAGTTTGCGCTTAAACATGTTCTTTGTTGTAATAGCAGCAGCTTGTTTCTGGGCCAATAAAAGTAAGGCCATAAAGCATCGGTTTTCGTTGGTGGTTTTATTTGTGCTGGTTTTTTCGCTTTTTGCAATCAATACTTTAATTCCATTTAACGAAAAGAAGCAACGCAAAGTACAGGAACTAATGAGCCTTAACCTTTCGGTAGAACACGATCCGCTTGCTGAACTTTTTTTGCGCGATATCGATAAACAACTTAAAACCGATTCGTTGTTTTTGGAAATGCTTTGGCCACCTTACGATGAAGCTTTCGATTATGTGTCGCGAAAATATTTTGGCGGCTACATGCGCGAATACGAGTTTCAATTTACCATTTGCAGCCCGTTCGACAGTGTAATGGTGCATCCTGAAAATATTATGCAGCCCTGTTACCCGTTTTTCAATGAAATGATTGAGCAAAGCGGATCGCAAATTACTGGTACAAACTTTCATTTTCTCGACAACATGAATGGCCGCATTACATACATGGGGCGTTATGTTATCAAGCCTGAATACGGCGATTACGAGTTGGCTTTTTTTATCGAACTAAATTCAAGATTATTGTCGGAAGGCACAGGATTTCCCGAATTGTTGTTGCCTACGCATTCTATCGAGAATAAGATAAAAGGCGATTTTTCGTTTGCTAAATACAATAACAACGAATTGGTCGACAGGGGAGGAGAGTACCTTTATGCACTTACGGCAAAATCGTACAATTTGCCCGATGTTGAGCTTGGTTATGCACGTTGGGATGGTCACGAACATTGTGTATATCGATTGGGCGAGAACAATTTTATATTGGTAAGCCGTAAGCTGCCAGGTATGTACAATATCTTGCTTTCATTTCCGTATGTATTTGTGTTTTTGTTTCTTATGTCGTTGGTGGTGAGCTTTGCATCGAGGCCATATCTCAAAATAATGCCTATTCAAAGTTCGTTGAGGCAAAGAATTCAGATATCGATAATTGGTTTGGTTTTTATTGCTTTATTGGTGGTGGGCAGTGGTACCATTTTGTACAATGTTGCTCAATATCGGTCGAATCACCGAAACGATTTAATCGATAAGATTAATGCAGTATCGGGCGAACTCACAATGGTTATGGGCAAACAAAGTACATTCGATAGCCAAACGGTAGAATACCTTTACTACGAGCTAATCAGGATTTCGGATATTTTTTGGTCCGATGTGAACATTTACGATCTCGATGGTAATTTGGTGGTCAGTTCTCGTCCCGAGGTTTTCGAAAAAGGTTTGATATCGACACAAATGGACAATGCCGCAATATCTAACCTAAAGCGCTACGAGCCAACGCGTTTTGTGCATCACGAACACATTGCCAGTATGGAATTCTTATCGGCTTATGTTCCCTTACTGATTTTCGACGGGAGGAATATTGGCTACATAAACATCCCCTATTTTACCAAACAGCGCGAATTCAGAACCGAAATTACCACCTTTATTTTTGCGTTTATCAACATTTATGTGTTCTTGTTGATGTTGAGTGTAATGGTGGCTTTCTTTATCTCTGCACGTATTACTTACCCCTTAAGGCTGGTGCTCGAGAACCTAAGGGTAATTCAGCTGGGAAAAGAAACCAAACCCATTGAATATCGCTCCGACGATGAGATTGGCCTGTTGGTGGCCGAGTACAATAAAAAGCTCGAAGAGTTGGCTTACAGTACCGAAATGCTGGCGCGCTCCGAAAGGGAAACTGCATGGCGCGAAATGGCCAAACAAATTGCTCACGAAATTAAAAACCCGCTTACGCCTATGAAGCTGAATATTCAGTTTTTACAGCGCACAACCCCATCCAGTTCGGCCGATTACAGCGAGAAAGTAAAAAAAGTTACCGAAACGCTTATCGAACAAATTGATAACCTGTCGGCTATAGCAACCGAGTTTTCGAATTTTGCACAAATGCCACGCACTAAAAACGAGCAGTTTTACCTAACCGAAAGGCTCAGCGAAATAATTAAGCTGTACAATTATACCGGGCAGGTTAGCATCACCACTCATTTTTTTGCTGCCGAAAAATTCAGGGTTTTTGCCGATAAAGAACAGTTTGCCCGGGCTATTCTTAATTTGATAAAAAACGCCATACAGGCGATTCCCGAAAACCGTAAGGGAAAGATCGATATTGAAGTTAAGAAAGCAGGTAGGAACGCTATAATCAAAATATCGGATAACGGTAAAGGGATTGACGAAAACCTGAAGGAACTGATTTTTATGCCCAACTTTACAACCAAATCGAGTGGTACAGGCTTGGGGTTGGCAATAACCAAAAACATTGTCGATCATTTTGGCGGGCAAATATGGTTTGAGTCGGAACCTGGCACCGGCACCAGTTTTTACATAAGTATTCCGCTAATTTAAAAATCAGTTAAAAGTAATTTTGAAAATTTTTGGCCACCATTTGCCTGTAACATAAAATACTTGTTCGGTTTTGTGCCAGGCAATACCGTTTAGTGCATCTATCCGTCCGGTGTTAAAGTTGCTCAATAGTCCGCGCATATCGATAAAAGCAATTACATTACCGGTTTGTGCATCGAATTTCACAATGGTTTCGCCCGGCCAAATGTTTGCATAAATTGCACCATCAACATATTCAAGTTCGTTTAAATGATTAACGAAACCCTTTGGGTGGCTTACTTCAATTGTTTTTACAATTTTAAAATTTTGTGGGTCGAGATATGTTATTTTTGATGTTCCGTCGCTCATTATCAGGTGTGTTCCGTCGTTGGTAAGTCCCCAGCCTTCTTTCGACTGAAAACGGAATTCGCCTATGGGTTCAAAAGTCTTAGCATTGTAAACGAACCCTTTTTGTGCCTTGTAGGTAAGCTGGTACAGTTTGTCGTTTAAAATTGTAATGCCTTCACCAAAATAGCGGTCGTCGAGCTGGTGTGTTCTTATAACATTCAAGCCGGGCATTTGGTAGGCAAAAAGTTGGCTTTCGGCATAATTGCCGGTGCCTTCGTATAAATTATTGTTGTAAAACTCAAAACCTTGTGTGTAATTGGCCGTGTTGTGATCGAGTGTGCCTTTAATGGTGTAACTAAGGCGTTGGGGTGCTGTACCCGATACAATTGCAATTTTACTTACGTTTGTTCCGCTTTGGTTTTTGCTGTTTTTTGCAATTGTTCGCAATGAATACTGGCCCGGAAGCAAGGTTCGTGTATTTATCGTATATTCGAAATCGGCATTTTTGCTAGTGGTTAACAAACTGTCGTTCAGATAAAGCTCTATCGATTCAATTTCGGGCTTTGTATAACGCGATTGGAGTTTAACGGTAAATTCATTTCCGTGAACAATTGTTCGATTTGCCGGCGATATCTGTATATTTGTAACCGGCTTACGTTGAGTGCTTGTTTTTGAACTGCAAGCAGTAAAACCTGTAAGGGCTATTAAAAACGATAAGGTGATTAGTTTCATGTTCAATTATTTTTACAAAAAACAAAAGTAATAAACTAAGCGTAAACCTATTTATAAAAGAAAACCTATAGACCAAATATTTTGAAAGCATTACGAAAACTTACCGGCGAAACGGCTATTTATGGCATGCCCAGTATAATTGGCCGTTTTTTGAACTATTGGCTTTTTCCATATTGGACACATGTGTTTGTTAATCAGTCGAATCTAGGGCAGGTGGCCAACATGTACGCCTATGTTGCCTTTTTGTTTGTTATTTTAACCTACGGTATGGAAACCGGCTATTTTAGGTTTGCATCGCGCGAAAACAATAAGGCAACCGTATTTTCATCGGTTTTTTATTTGATTAGTATTACATCGGTCTTGTTTTTAATTGCAGTAATTGGTTTACGGAATCCCATTGCTAAAGCTTTGCAGCTCGAAGGATATGCTGTTTACATTGTTATGATGGGCATAACAGTTGCATTCGATGTTGTTTCGACAATACCATTTGCAAAACTAAGGCTCGAGCATCGACCAATAAGGTTTGCGGTTATCAAGTTTGTAAACATTGGCACCAATATTTTGCTCAACCTGTTCTTTTTAACCCTTTGCCCTTATCTTGCTCAACAGTTTCCGGGCGGTTTAATCGATAATGTTTATCGACCCGAATTTGGTATCGGTTATGTTTTTTTAGCCAACATGGTAGCTACTCTGGTAACTTTTGTGATGCTTATTCCACACATGCAACTAAAAATAGATTTCGATTTTGCTTTAATGCGGCGCATGTTAAAATATTCGTTCCCAATTCTTATTGTAGGAATTACCGGCATGGTGAATCAAAATATCGATAAAATATTGCTGCCCATGATGTTGCCCGATTCGGCCGAACCAATGAAACAGTTGGGTATATATGCAGCAGCTTTTAAAATGGCGGTAATACTCAACATGTTTATTCAAGCCTTCAGGTTTGCATTCGAGCCCTTCTTTTTTAGCCAAAAAGGTGGCGATAACGACAAAGCAATGTATGTAATTGTGATGAAGTATTTTGCCATTTTTGGAATGATAATCTTCTTGGGACTGTCAACTTTTATCGATTTGTTTAAGGTGATTGTTGCACCCCAATACCGCGAAGGAATCGGCATTGTACCCATTGTGTTGCTTGCAAATTTGTTTATGGGCATTTATTTCACTTTGTCGTTGTGGTATAAGATTACCGATAAAACCAAATACGGAGCTTACCAGGGTATTATTGGATCGGTTATTACCATCGCAATAAACGTTTTGTTGATTCCGGTTATGGGTTACTATGCTTCGGCTTGGGCCATATTGGCTTGTTTTGTGAGCATGACATTGATATCGTATTTTAGTGGGAAAAAGCATTACGATGTACCTTACAAAGTGAAAAATTTTCTGTTTTATTTGTTTGTTGCATTGATACTTTTTGGTGTCTATTGGTTTGTACGTACCGATTCGGAGCCATATTTTTGGCTGGCTATTTTGGTAAATGTTATATTTGTGGCCTTAATTGTTGTTAAGGAAAAACACGAAATACTTACATTGATAAAAAAGTAAAACAGATGAATAAAATAAAAATTGCTGTGGCCTCGGACCATGCAGGCTATGAGCGCAAACTGGTTGTTGTAAAACATTTAGAAAATTTAGGCTACGAAGTGAAAGATTTTGGTGCTTATTCGTCAGAAAGCTCCGATTATGCCGATTGGGCACACCCCATGGCCAGTGCTGTCGAAAATGGCGAATTTCCGATGGGCATTTCGTTGTGTGGCAGTGGAAATGGCATAAACATGACTGTAAACAAGCACCAAGGCATCCGTTCGGCTTTGTGCTGGAATACCGAAATTGCTGCTTTGGCCAAACAACACAATAATGCGAATATTCTGGCAATACCTGCACGTTTTGTGACTGATGATGAAGCAACCAATATTGTTGATGCTTTTATGAATGCCGAATTTGAAGGCGGAAGACATCAAGTTCGCATTGATAAAATTCCTTTAAAATAGCTTTCACTGTATTTACAGATATTTTTTTCTTTTTTTATGAGCTCAATTTAGGGTGTTCAATAAAAATTATTAATTTTAAAACGTTAAAACTATAATAATTAATTGTTCATATCCCTTAATTGAGTTGATATATGTTATCGAATACCTGTAAATATGCCATTAGGGCATTGATTTATTTAGCCAATTATTCAAAAGAAAACAAAAAGATTGGCATCAAAAAAATATCTGAAGACCTTGGAATTCCTTCACCCTTTTTGGGGAAAATACTGCAAAGCATGGCTCGTGAAAAAATGCTGGCTTCCACCAAAGGTCCAAACGGCGGTTTTTCATTGGGCAAAGCGCCCGAGGATATTACCCTCTACGATATTGTAGTACATGTTGATGGACAGAAATATTTTAACAACTGTATTATAAGGCTCGAACCTTGCTCGTGCTTTACCGAAGAGATTACAACTTGCCCTGTTCACCGTAGGTTCGGGCATATACGCAACCAGCTTATCAGTTTTTACCAAGAAACCTCGTTGGCCGATATCATCGATGATTTCGAGATATCGGGTGAGGTCATTCATTTTTAGTCGAATTTGAAACCAATAAACATTTTGCTATGTCGGATGTGTTGAAATATATTGAAGAGAACAAGCAGCGCTTCATCGATGAGTTGTTTGGCTTGATCCGTATTCCATCGATCAGTTCGTTGCCCGAGCATAAAAACGATATGTACCGTGCTGCCGATTACCTGAAACAAAGTTTGCTCGATGCCGGGGCCAACAAGGCCGAAGTAATGGAAACCGAAGGTAATCCAGTAGTTTATGCCGAAAAAATAATCGATCCAAAGCTTCCTACTGTGTTGGTTTATGCCCATAGCGATGTAATGCCGGTTGATCCGCTTGAGCTTTGGCATTCCGATCCGTTTGAACCCGAAATACGCGACGGTAAAATATGGGCACGTGGTGCCGACGACGATAAAGGTCAGGGCTTTATGCATGTTAAAGCTTTTGAATACATGGTTAAAACCAATACTTTGCCTTGTAATGTAAAGTTTATGATTGAAGGCGAAGAAGAAATTGGTTCGCCTAACTTGGGTAAATTTTGCGAACAGCATAAGGAAATGCTTAAGGCCGATGTTATTCTGGTTTCAGATACAACCATGATTGCCCCCGGAAAGCCTTCAATAACAACAGGTTTGCGTGGTTTGGCTTATTGGCAGGTTGAAGTTACAGGCCCTAACCGCGATTTGCACTCGGGTTTATTTGGCGGAGCAGTTGCCAACCCTATCAATGTGCTCTGTAGCTTAATCGAAAAATGTACCGATAAAAATAATGCAATTGCCATTCCCGGGTTCTACGAAGGAGTGAAAGAAGTGTCAGACGAAGAACGTAAGTTGCTCAACATGCGGCCGTTCGACAAAGAAGCATACAAAAGTGCTATTGGTGTCGATAAGCTATTTGGCGAAATGGGCTATACAACCATCGAGCGAACAGGTATACGTCCATCGTTCGATGTGTGCGGAATATGGGGTGGTTATACAGGCGAAGGAGCAAAAACAGTGTTGCCGTCAAAGGCTTATGCCAAGCTGTCGTGCCGTTTGGTGCCCGGCCAAAACCACGAAAAAATTGCCGAGCTAATGGAATGGTACTTGCAAAGCTTGGCGCCTAAAGCAGTAAAAGTGAAGGTTGAGGCTTTACATGGTGGACAGGCTTATGTATGCCCAATCGATCATCCGGCTTATGTTGCAGCCGAAAAAGCTTTGATACAAACAATGGGGGTGAAACCCATTCCAATACGTAGCGGAGGAAGCATCCCAATTATTGCAACTTTTGAACAAGTATTGGGTATTAAGTCAATTTTAATGGGCTTTGGTCTCGAGTCTGATGCCATTCATTCACCCAATGAAAACTATCCTCTCGAGAACTTCTTTAAAGGAATTGAAACCATACCACTGTTTTATCGTTATTTTTCAGAAATAACCAATTTAAAATGATATTTTTGCAAAAAATTTAAAATCAATAATTTATATAAATGGGAAGATCGCAAGAAAGTTTTAACAAAAAAGAAGTAAGAAACAAGAAAGAAAAGAAAAGAAAAGAGAAAGCACAAAAACGTTTGGCAAGGAAAGATCAGGATAAGAATAGCTTCGACGATATGATTGCTTACGTTGATGAAAATGGTATGATTACCACAACTCCTCCCGATCTTTCGCAAAAAGAGGAAATTGACCCCGAGTCAATAGCCATAGCAGTTCCAAAGTCGGAAGATTTAGAGCCTGAGAATCCTATCCGTAAGGGAGTAGTAACATTTTTTAACCAATCGAAAGGCTTTGGGTTTATCCGCGATATGGAAACCAAGCAAAGCATATTTGTACATGCAAATAATTTACGCGAACAAATTGTCGAAAATAACATGGTTAACTTCGAAATCGACAAAGGCCCCAAAGGGCTTATTGCCATAAATGTTCAGTTGGCAAAATAATTCAATCAGATATTATTGTAATGGGATGTCGAAATAAAAGGTAGAACCTGTACCTTTTTTAGTTTCGATGCCCATTTGTCCACCCATCATTTCAACAAAAGCCTTCGATATAGAAAGCCCAAGGCCTGCTCCTTCGTATTGTTTTGTCAAAAGGAGTTCGCCTTGTCTGAAGCGCTCGAATACTTGTTCTTTAAGGTTTTCGTCGATACCAATGCCGGTGTCGCGTACGTAAAAACGCATTACGCTTTGATATTGGTAATAGCCCAACTCAATTTCGCCTTGGTTGGTGAATTTTATAGCATTTTTAAGCAAGTTGGTAATAACCTGCTCAAGGCGTTGCGCATCGGTTTCCAATATGTCGTCTCCATCGGGTAAACCTTTTTTTAAGTTAAATTTTAGGCCTTTGCGTTCAATTTCGGTTTTGAAGAAGTCGAACTGGTGTTGTAGAATTTTGTTAATAGCTGTTGGTTTTATGTAAAGGCTTATTTGGCCGGCTTCAATTTTTGAGATGTCGATTATGTCGTTAATAATGTTGAGCATACGATAGCCGCTTTGCTCAATCAATTCCAAATATTTCTCTTTTGTATCCTTTTTGAGGTGGCTTTCGCGCAGTAGCTCTGCAAAGCCTAAAATTCCGTTCATTGGGGTGCGTATCTCGTGGCTCATGTTGGCAAGAAAAGCCGACTTGAGCTTGTCGCTTTCTTCCGCTCTGTCGCGAGCAATTTTCAAATCTTCAATCATTTTTTTGCGATCGCTGATGTCTTCAATAATCAGCAAAATATTGCTCACATTGTTGTGGTTGTCGAATATTGGCGATGCGGTAATTTGTTCCCAATACTCCTCGCCCGAGGCTTTTTTACTGAGGTATTCGCCTTTCCACTTTTGTTGGTTTTTAAGTGCTTCCCAAATTTCAAGATGTAAGTTTGGTTCGTTTTTGTGAGGCTTCATTACACGCGGGTACTTGTTTCGTACCTGCTCTAGTTTGTAGCCTGTCATTTCCTCGAAACGTGGGTTAACGTATTCAATTTTACCGTCGTGGTTGGTAATAATAACCGCATTGGGGCTTTGTTCAATACCCTCCGAAAGCCGTTTAATCTTCATCTGGTCTTCAATGCGGTCGGTAATGTCTATACCAAAACCAATAAGACCGAGTACATTGCCGTTTTCGTCGAGCCAAGGTATTTTATTGGTCGATACCCAACGAATGTTGCCTGTGCTGTCGGGCACAGGTTCTTGTCTGTCGGTTATTATGGTTTGATTCTTAATCACTTCGTAGTCGTCGGCCCAATATTTTTCGGCATATTTTTTTTCGTAAACTTCAAAGTCGGTTTTTCCAATAATATCTTCAAT
>DAOSWJ010000033.1:15936-17941 GCA_035380005.1 Prolixibacteraceae bacterium
CGGCATATTTTTTTTCGTAAACTTCAAAGTCGGTTTTTCCAATAATATCTTCAATAGGTTTGCCAATGTATTTTATTTCGGTTTGGTTTACCAAAATCTTTTTACCGTTTTTGTCTTTTATGTAAAGGCTAAATGGCAGTGCATCAATAACTTTTCGCAATAAGTTGCGTTCTTTGTTCAGCTCGTTTTGTATTTTGTAACGTGTACTTACGTCAGAAAATACCAGAATAACACCAATAATTTGCCCTTCTTTATTAATAATTGGGGCAGCACTGTCGGCTATGTGGTATTGTTTACCATTGCGCGAAATTAGCAAGGTGTGGTTCGACAAATCGACAGTTTCGTCAGTTTGAATAACTTTTTTGAAAGGACAAGCTACAGGTTCTCCAGTTTCTGAGTCGATAATATGAAAAACTTTTTCGAGGTGCATGCCCTTTGCTTCTTCAATTGAGAAGCCGGTTAGTTGTTCTGCAACCGGGTTCATTCGGGTTATATTACCACTTGTATCGGTTGCTATTACACCGTCACCAATCGACATAAGCGTAATCGCCAGCTCTTCGCGGTTGGCCAAGGTTTCATTTTGAGCATTTACGGTTTCGGTAATATCGAGCAGGGTGCCCCTTATTTTAGCAATTTCGCCTTGTTTGTTTTTTATTATTTGGTGATTTTGTTTTAGGTATTTTACAGTACCATGCTCGGGGTTTGTTCTATGAATGAAATCGATGGGGAGCTTTCTCAAAAACAAATTTTGTGTACTTTCATTTATTTTTTCCCTATCGTCGGGGTGAATCAAATTGAGGAGTTCTTTGTTCGAGGGTGGATTGTTCGAGGGGGCGAGTCTGAATATCCGGTACATTTGTTTCGACCACCAAAACGTGTTATTTTCGAAATCGACTTCCCAGCTTCCCAGTTTGGCCATATTTTCGGCATTTTCGAGCCTTATACGATTTTTCTCCGATTGCTCTTCGGCAAGTTTTTGTTCGGTAATATCCCTGCCCACACCAATAATGGCTTCAATTTCACCTTTGCTGTTCAATACAGCTTTATCGGACCAGCCAAACCATCGCCAGCCATCTTTTGTTAAAGCACGTTGCTCGAGGTAGCACGAGTAAGGTGGTGAATAGAGTTTTTTCATTGCAGTTTGAGTGGTTTCTCTATCGTCTTCGTGAACCAAGGGCAAAAATTTATTGCCAATCAATTCTTTTTCGGTTTTGCCAAAGGTGTTGCAGTAATTGTTGCTTACATAAATTAAATTGCCTTCGTTATCGACTTTTACAACTAAATCGGATTGGTTTTCGACTAGTAAACGGTATTGGGTTTCGCTGTGTTTTAACTCGCGGGTAAGTGAAGCCCTGTCTTGTTGATCGCTTAAAATTTTACCAATTAATATGGTGGCCAAAGGGAAAACTAAAATTAATGTAGCACCAATTGTTTTAAAGGTATCAACTCTTAAGTTTGATGGAAGTAGCACCATTAAAAATATCATGGCAAGGTGCACCAATAGGCCTAAAATCAGCAAGGTAACACTGTTTATTTTTTGTTTTCTTTTTAATAAGTAAAAGTGAAAAAGAACACCAAATAAGGTTGATACAATTATTATACTTAAACCCATTGGAACTCCGTCGCCTCCAATGTAAAGCCGATAGAAAAAGGCTATGGCAGCTGCAATTGCTGCCGAAACCGGGCCAAAAAACAAAGCACAAATGCTTAATAAAACCGTACGTCCGTCGAAAAAGATGCCCGGGGCATAATTGAAAGGTTGCATCATGCCTATTATTGCAGCCAGACCAAACATAAGGCCTTGTAAAAGTGCCCCTCTTTTGCTGGTGTGTGGCCAGCGAGCATCAATAAATACTGCAATAATGCTAATGGCAATTAATAAGGCCAGGTTATAAATTATTTCGACAACAAACATACAAATCGGTTTTATGACGAAAGATACAAATTAATATCATTATTGTCCGATAAAAATACAAAAAAATCTAATTGATTCTGCAACTGCTTG
>DAOSWJ010000034.1:0-17190 GCA_035380005.1 Prolixibacteraceae bacterium
GGCGGTAGTACGTGGAAAGCAGAGGAAGCATTGTTGAAGCAGTTTCTGGTAAAACACCCCGAGGTTAAGCTTATTTTAGTGCCTCACGAGGTCGAAAACGGAAGCGTTGATCGCATTATGCAGCAATTTGGTAATTTGGCAGTACGTTATTCGCAAGCCGGAAATGTTGACAATAGCAACAAGCAAGTGCTGGTTGTTGATTGTTACGGTGTGCTTACATCATTGTATCAATATGCAACAATTGCTGTCGTTGGCGGAGGTTTTGGTGTAGGTATCCACAATGTGTTGGAACCTGCAACTTTTGGTATGCCAATTATTTTTGGGCCAAACTTCGAAAAGTTTAAAGAAGCAACCGATTTGGTTGAAAAGAATTGTGCTTTTCCGGTTAACAATATCGAGGAGTTCAATACAGTTATGAATCACCTTTTATTAAACCCGCAAACTACACAAAAAATTGCCCAAATGAGTGCGCAATATGTGAAAGACAATGTGGGCGCAACAAACAAAATAATCGATGCTGTTTTTTCAACAAGTGAATGTTGATTTCTTGCATTATTTTTCTTGATATTTTTGTTGACATTCTCGTTTTTTATCAATATGAGACCTTGTTGTTTTTGTTAATCTGCTTTCCTTTTTGGTAAACTTTTTGTCTTTTTTGAAAAATTAAATATCAGTTAATCAGTAGCTTTGATTGTGATAGTTGATAACTTTTTAATAACTTCCATTTGCAAAGTTGTCCATTTGTGCATATACAGTAGTAATTTCGGAATGCTTTAAAGTTGAAGAATTACAAAATATATATAACAACCCAATTGTATCGTATAATCCCTTTTTAATAATTAGTTATGGAGCTGAAAAATGTAGAAATTGTTGCCCCGAGGCAAAAAACTTATTCATCGGATGAAGCTTTTCAGGCATCTTTGAAGTATTTCAAAGGCGACGACCTGGCTGCTCGTGTTTGGGTGAATAAATATGCCTTGAAAGATTCCCATGGTAACATTTATGAATTGACCCCCGACGATATGCACCGTCGTTTGGCCAAAGAAATTGCCCGTATCGAGCAAAAGTATGCAAACCCACTAAGTGAAGAAGCACTATATAAGGTGCTGAAAGATTTTAAATACATTGTTCCACAAGGAGGCCCGATGACCGGTATTGGAAATAAATACCAGGTTGCTTCATTGTCAAACTGTTTTGTTATCGGAAATAACGGAAACTCCGACTCGTATGGAGGTATAATGAAAATTGACCAGGAACAAGTTCAATTGATGAAACGACGTGGCGGGGTAGGGCACGATTTGTCGCACATAAGGCCCAAAGGCTCACCGGTAAAAAATTCAGCTCTTACCTCTACCGGATTGGTGCCTTTCATGGAGCGTTTCTCAAACTCAACCCGCGAGGTCGCTCAAGATGGCCGCCGTGGTGCACTCATGCTTTCGGTGTTGATAAAACACCCCGATTCGGAGCAATTTATCGATGCCAAAATGGAGCAGGGTAAAGTTACCGGTGCAAATGTTTCGGTTAAAATCGACGATGAATTCATGAAGGCTGTTGAGTCGGGAAAACCTTACGTTCAGTCGTATCCCGCTTATTCGAAAAATCCTGTTTATAGTCGCGAAACCGATGCTTCAGCTTTGTGGGGCAAAATCGTTTACAATGCATGGAAATCGGCCGAACCCGGTATTCTTTTCTGGGATACTATAATTCGTGAGTCGGTGCCCGATTGTTATGCCGATTTAGGCTATCGTACCGTATCAACAAATCCATGTGGAGAAATTCCGCTTTGCCCTTACGATAGTTGTCGTCTGTTGGCAATTAATTTATATTCGTATGTTGATAAACCATTTACAAAGGAAGCCAGGTTCAGTTTCGATCTGTTTAAAACACATGTGCATTTGGCTCAACGCATTATGGACGATATTATCGATCTTGAATTGGAGAAAATTGACGGTATATTGGATAAAATAATTGCTGACCCCGAAAGCGATGAAATTAAAGCAACCGAAGTTAATCTTTGGAAAAATATTCGTAAAAAGGCCGAAGAAGGCCGTCGTACCGGTGTTGGCATAACTGCCGAGGGAGATATGCTTGCAGCATTAGGCTTGCGTTATGGTAGCGAAATTGCAACCGATTTTTCCGAAGAAATACATAAAAATATAACACTCGAAGCTTATCGTTCCTCGGTACAACTTGCAAAAGAGAGGGGGGCATTTGGAATTTACGATGCCAACCGCGAAAAGCACAATCCGTTTATTAACCGTATAAAGGATGCCGATGCTCAGCTTTATGCCGAAATGGAAAAATATGGACGCAGGAATATTGCTTTGCTCACAATTGCACCTACAGGTACAACAAGTTTGATGACCCAAACTACTTCGGGGCTCGAGCCCGTGTTTATGCCTGTTTACAAACGTAGGCGTAAGGTAAATCCGAACGACAAGGATGTGCACGTTGATTTTATTGACGATTTAGGCGATAGTTGGGAAGAATACACCGTATTCCATCATAAATTCAGAACATGGATGGAAGTAAACGGTTACGACATGAACAAACGCTATTCTCAAGAGGAATTAGACGAGATGATTGCAAAATCGCCCTACTATGGCGCAACTTCGGCCGATGTCGATTGGCTAAATAAAGTGCGTATGCAAGGCAGGATCCAAAAATGGGTCGATCACTCAATAAGCGTAACCATTAACTTGCCCGAAGATGTTAGCGAAGAATTAGTTGGCAACCTGTATATGGAAGCCTGGCGTTCGGGTTGTAAGGGGGTAACTGTTTATCGCGAAGGTTCGCGCTCTGGTGTGCTAATTTCCGATAAGAAGAAAAATTCAAGCCCGGCCGAATTAACATCGGGAAGTTTTCCGACAAAACGACCCGAAGGCCTCGAAGCCGATGTGGTTCGTTTCCAAAATAACCGCGAAAAATGGATTGCTTTTATCGGTTTGATCGATGGGCGTCCGTATGAAATTTTTACAGGTTTGGCCGACGATGAAGAAGGCTTGCTTATTCCCCGTTCGGTAAACAGTGGTAAAATTATTAAAGTGAAGCTCGAAAACGACGAAAGCCGTTACGATTTCCAATACACAAACAAACGTGGCTACAAAACAACAATGGAGGGGCTATCGCATAAATTCAACCCCGAAATGTGGAACTATGCTAAACTGATTTCTGGTACATTGCGCCATGGAATGCCAATTCATAAAGTAGTTGATCTGGTGTCGAGTTTACAGTTGAACAACGAGTCGATCAATACTTGGAAAGCAGGTGTTGCTCGTGCATTGAAAAAGTATATCCCTGATGGTACTAAAGCTGAAGGTAGCGAATGTGGCCATTGTGGTTCAATAAATGTAATTTACCAAGAAGGTTGCCTCACTTGTCAAGACTGCGGTCATTCAAAGTGTGGATAATTATACAAAAATTACAATCAATCATTCAATCAATCAATTCGGAAGCCGCTCCTATTCAGGGGCGGTTTTTTTGCAATTATCGGCCAACAATAATTCTTAAATTGGTTTGGTGTTTTGTATAAAAAGAAAAAGAGCTGCCAATCTTGACAGCTCCGAATCTAACTATTAACCTGTTTATTAATAGACCTAATAAACTATGGCAAATGTAAAAAAATAGTATAACATTTGTTGCTTTTCTGAAAATATTCTTACAAAAGTTTTGGCTTTTAGTATTCTTTTTACAAAACTATACCTTTTGATGTGTTGAAATAGAGATTTTTAGTTATTGTAAGTCAATTGTAGGTTTTTTTCTCAATTGCCAAACTTCGTTTAAGCTGATTTGATTGCCCGGATCAATTTTTTGATATGCCGAATGATGTTCTAATTCCAATACATTGTCTCTTCCGCTAGTTGTTACACAATTGTAAACCTCAACCAATGCTTGTTCGGGGTGTATTTGTTCTTTGGGTACCAAATCGAAATTGATCGTTAAGGTATAGTCGTTTTTGTTAACAATCATTTTTCCTTCGCATGGATAAATAAAAGCTTTCGAAACACGTTGCTTTCTTTGTTCAAGAGGTAATTCGGGTAAAAAAGTGAAATATCCGTTTTCAACTTTGTGGGCAATAATTTCGTTTCGCATATTTTCAACGGCCTGAATTTTTTGGATACTTTCGTCGTTTACCGGTACCTTGAATTCGGTAAATGCATCAAAACGGGCATTCGACCATAAATCCCATGCAATAGTCGTATCGCGGCAATTAATGGCGGTGTGTTCAATGTGCAGTTCATTTTTATCGAGAACGAATTTTTTTATGAGTTTCACTCCACTAATAGGGCTACAGTCGCACCCCATAATAACAGAAGTGTCGGTTTTTTCAATTATTTCAAAATTGGAATAAATAAGGTAGGGATCGGGTGGCCACACATCGGCACGTTGTTTTTTTCCGGGGTTTAAATCTTGGTGTACCCACCATTCGCTTTGAGGACCAACCCAAGTTGTAAGCCCAAAGTAGGGCTTGAATGGCACATTTGGCGAGGGTTTAATGCGTTTTTCGTCAGGTTCGTCCCAAAAAGTACTGTCCGAAAGTAGAAAATTCTCTTCGCCTGCTGGTGCAATAAAAACCATACGACCTCCTACATCGGGCAGCAAACCAACTTTAATAGCTGAATTTTCGAGAACAAAAAGTTTATTGCCTGCAAAACTCAGTGAATAAGAAAGAAAAATAAGGCAAATAGCTAGTAAATAGTTACGCATTAGCACAACATGGCATTTGCTAAGTTTTATTCTTTTGCATTCTGCCTTGGTCAAGCAAATACTCTTGTGTATAAAAATTTGTTTCATAGTACTTGTAAGGTTTATTTTGATTTAAAATGTTTCTGTGTGTCAAATATTAGTAATTTTGGCACTATTCAACAAAATAAAAGATTTTTTTTGAAGTTTTAGCAGATTATAATGAATAAGCATTTGCATATTATTTCTTTTAATATTCCATTTCCAGCAAATTATGGTGGAGTGATCGATGTTTTTTATCGAATTAAAGCACTTGCCGAGGCTGGGGTAAAAATTCACTTACATTGTTTTGAATATGGTCGTGAACCTAGCAAGCAATTGGAGTCAATGTGTGAAAAAGTTTTCTATTATCATCGTTCAAAAAGCTTGTACAATCATTTCTCATTCTTGCCATTTATTGTTAAGTCGCGCAATAATAAACAGTTGTTGGATAATTTATTGCAAAACGATTGGCCAATTTTATTCGAGGGAATTCATTCTTGTTATTTCTTGTCAAATAAGTTACTTGAAAAAAGGTTGAAAATTGTAAGGAGCCATAATATTGAACACGATTATTATTCTTTTTTGGCACGAAAAACAAAGAAATTGCCTCAAAAGATTTATTATTGGCTCGAAGCGTTGAAATTAAGGAACTACGAAAAGATTTATAGATACTCCAACTTTATTGGTGCAATTTCTCAAACCGATTTTGAATACCTGACAAATAAATTTGGAGATAAAGTATTCGTTTTGATGCCATCGCATCCCAACGATGAGGTTGAAATTTTGCAAGCTAAAGGCAACTATATTTTGTATCATGGAAATTTAAGTGTAAGTGAGAATGATGAGGCAGCTATGTATATTGTTAACCGCATAGCTCCACATGTTCCTTTTCCGTTTGTAATTGCAGGTAAAAAACCTTCTGTGCTGTTGGTTATGGCTGTTAACCAATGTTTCAATGTTAAGTTGGTGGCAAGTCCGTCTGAAACTGAGATGGACGAATTGCTTCGAAATGCCCATATTAACTTTTTGCCTACTTTTCAACCAACAGGGTTTAAGCTTAAGTTGCTCAAAGCACTTTTTAACGGAAGGTTTTGTGTGGGTACCAGTGCTTTAACCAGTGGAACAGGTCTTGATAGTTTGTGTGGTTTAGCTGATACCGATAAGGCTTTAATAAAAATGCTTAATGATTTAATAGTTTGCGATTTCGATGAGAAAGATATTGAGAAAAGAAAAGCACTACTGAAAAACTATTCCAATAGTGCTGTTGTATTGCCTTTGCTTAATTTGATTTAATCAATTTCCTGATCGTAGCCCCCAAAGTATTTCATGAATTGTACCCGCTCATATTCGGCTGGGTTTTTAACATGTTGGGCATTGGCTACTCCTTTAATTTCTTCAATGCTTTTCACATTGTGTGTGTCCATCCAAGTGTTTAGCCCGTCAACCATTTCTTTAATAAACTGATAGCCGTGTTTGTAAACGCCCGTAACCACTTGTACTGCCGATGCTCCGGCCATAATCATTTTAATGGCAGTGGGATAGTCGTGAACGCCTGTGCTAGCAGCCAGTTCGCAATTTACCCTGCCCGACATGATGCCGATCCAACGAAGTGATTTTTGATATTCGAACGGATGGCTCAGTACTTTTGCCGGTTGTAACTCGCGTTTTTCAATGTCGATATCGATGTTGTAAAAACGATTGAACAATGTAATGCCGGCCAAGCCAATTTCCGATAAGTCTTTAATCATGGCTCCCAAATCGGAAAAATAGGCCGAAAGCTTAACGGTAACAGGTATGTCAACGGTTTCTATTACTTTTTTGATGGTGCTGAAATAATACTCGCGTACTTTTTCGGCACTGCGTTCAATGTCCGATGGCAACACAAAAAGGTTGAGTTCCAGGGCATCGGCTCCAGCTTTGGCCAATTTGTTGGCAAAAAACACCCAGTCGCTAGAAGTATTACAGTTAATGCTTGCAATCAGCGGGATATTAACACCAGCTTCTTTTGCACCGGTAATCAGGTTGAGGTAATTTTTTACCCTGTCGTTTTTAATTTCGTAATCGAAATAATCGAGGTACTCGAGGTTGTCGTTTACATCGAGCTGTTTATCCATTTCGTGTTGGAATTCTTTATAAATTTCCTCTTCGAAAACCGACTTCAGTACGATGGCACCGGCTCCGTTTTGTGCCAGTAGCTTTATCTTCTCAACACTGTTCGATAAGCCTGAACTTCCTATAACAATAGGAGTCTTTAGTTCTAATCCAAAAAAACGGGTAGTTAAGTTTGCCATTATCTTGTGTTTTTTATCCTCTGTTTCGAGGCATTATTCATTAGTATCAATCTGTTTAATTAATAAAACCGGATTTTGCCGGCAATCAAATAAATTTATAATTTCAATTCTTGAAAGAGTTTCGTTTATCCAATATATAAGTTTGTAATTCTTGTGGATTATATATCTGAAATGCTCTTTTCGTTCTTGTAAAAGTGGTTCAATCTGGCCAATATAAGGTGTTTTTCTAACGAAATCGATTTGTCAATTATACTGACAACCAATTTTGTAGCAATATTAACACCCGCTTTTCTCGAATAATAAGCATAAACATCATCGAGCTTTTTTTCAGCAAAATGTGTCCAATAAACAGTCAGCATTAACGCAAAAATTTATCTTTTAATGTCGATGCTTTGGTAAGATTGCCGTCTTTTGAGTCTTGCATTGAGTCGTCAATTTCTTTCTTGAATTGGTAAATGCTCATTGGTTCTTTGCAAATATCAACATCCTCAAGTTTTTTCTTTTCAAGCATTTCTTCCAAACTTTTTATAATGCTTTCATTCTGAATTTTTAAAAACTCTTGAATAAACGTTATTTTTCGTGTTTGCAGATCCATAATATTGAGTTTCCACAAATTTACACATTATTTCTTTTCATTGGTCAGGTATTCGTGCATCGATGCGGCTGCCTTGCGCCCGTCGCCCATGGCGAGTATAACGGTTGCCCCGCCACGCACAATGTCGCCACCTGCAAAAAGCACCGGAATCGACGATTGCATGTTGTCGCCAACCTCGATGGTTCCCCAGCGGCTAACTTTCAGTTCGGGCAAGCACGATGGGATGAGCGGGTTGGGTGAAACACCAACGGCTACAATTACCAAGTCAACATCAATATCTTTGTCGGCTCCTTCAACAGGTACAGGTCTACGGCGTCCCGATTCGTCGGGTTCACCCAGTTCCATAAACTGAACGCGCATTTTGTTCACACGACCTTTTTCGTCGGCAAAGTATTCAATAGGGTTGGCAAGGTTCATGAATTCAACGCCTTCTTCTTCGGCATGTTTTACTTCCTCAACACGTGCAGGCATTTCAACCCTCGAACGACGGTAAACTATCATGGCTCGCTCGGCACCAAGGCGTTTGGCAGTACGTACCGAGTCCATGGCAGTGTTTCCACCACCAATAACGGCCACGTTTTTACCCCGCATCACCAATGTGTCGTATTCATCGCTGGCAGCACCCATCAGGTTAACGCGGGTGAGGTATTCGTTGCTCGACATTATTCCGTTGTAGTTTTCGCCCGGAATACCCATGAAACGGGGTAACCCTGCTCCGCTTGCAACAAAAAATCCGGCAAAACCTTCAGCTTTCAGATCGTCGAAACTGGCTGTACGGCCAACAATAAAGTTGGTGACAAATTTAACACCCATTTGTTTGAGGTTGTCAAGTTCAACATCAACAACGCTATTGGGCAGCCTGAATTCGGGGATTCCGTATTTTAAAACTCCGCCAATTTCGTGTAGTGCTTCAAAAACGGTAACATCGTAGCCCAATTTGGCCATGTCGCCTGCGAACGATAACGAAGCTGGTCCCGACCCAATGGTGGCTATTTTAATGCCGTTTGCAGGAGCGCACTCGGGTACCGACATTTGGCCGCTTTCGCGCTCCCAGTCGGCTGCAAACCGTTCGAGATAGCCAATGGCAATTGGTTCTTTTTTTAATTTAGTTGTATAAAAACATTGTTCTTCGCATTGTTTTTCTTGTGGGCAAACACGGCCACAAACTGCCGGCAGAGCGCTGGTCATTTTTAGGGTTTGTGCTGCCAAACCATATTCTTTGCGTTCAATGTTTTTAATAAATTCGGGTATGTTTATCGATACAGGGCAGCCTTCAATACAAGTTGGGTTGGCACAGTCCATACAGCGCGAGGCTTCAACCAAAGCCTGTTCTTCGCTGAGGCCAAGGTTAACTTCCATGTTTTGATATTTCACACGCTCGTTTGGATTCTGTTCGGGCATGTGTACGCGTGGTATGTCGGTGCGTTCTTTTCCTTTTAGTTTTTTACGTAGGTCGGCACGCCATTCTTGTTCGCGCCTTTCTTTTAAATATTCTGCTAAAGTTGTCATTTCTTGCTGTTTAGTTGATTTTGCAATACTGCTCAAATGCGGCTTTTTCTTCCTCGCGATAACCGCCAAGTCGCATCAGCATTTCGTCGAAATCGATTTGGTGAGCGTCGAATTCGGGACCATCAACGCAGGTGAATTTGGTTTTTCCACCAACAGTAACACGGCATGCACCACACATTCCGGTACCATCAACCATAATTGAGTTGAGGCTTGCTTGTGTCGGTATTTCGTATTTTTTTGTTAGCAGAGCCGTAAATTTCATCATTATTGCGGGGCCAATGGCTATACATTCATCAACTTTTTCGCGCAGAATGACTTCTTCGGCACCTTGTGTTACTAAACCTTTTCGGCCATACGAACCATCGTCGGTCATAATGATTACCTCGTCGCTCCATTTGCGGATTTCGTCTTCGAGAATGATCAGGTCTTTGTTACGTGCTGCCAATACCGAAATTACACGGTTGCCTGCTTTTTTGAAACCCTCAACAATTGGAAGCAGAGGGGCAACACCAACACCACCGCCACAGGCTAAAATGGTGCCAACTTTATGAATCTCGGTAGCCTTACCAAGTGGGCCTACTAAATCGTGAAGGCAATCGCCAACATTCATTTTTGCTAATTTTTCGGTACTTACACCTACTTTTTGGGCAATTAGCGTAATGGTGCCTTTTTTATCATCGGATGCTGCAATGGTTAAGGGTATGCGTTCCCCTTTTTCCGAAACTCTGAGAATTACGAAATTTCCCGGTTTGCGTGCTTTGGCAATCAAAGGAGCTTCAACTTCAAGCTTTACTACGTTTTCCGAAAAAAATTCTTTGTCAACTATACGGTTCATCGAATTCGATTTTGTTTCAACTATTGTTTTCAACCTGCAAAAATATAATCATCTTTTGGCTATCAATCATTTTGTTCGCTATTAATTATTTTTTTTTCGATTTTAAGGGTTTTACTTAAGTTGCTGTTTGAAACCTTTATTATTTTAGAGGTTTTTTTTAGAATGCAACTTAACAGTACAAAATGTGGTTATTTGTATTGATATAGGTAAATTATTTATAATTGAAGGATAAACGCAAGTGGATAATACAAATTTGAATTATAAATTTATTATTGGATTGACCGAACATCGGGTTTTTGGACATATTTTGTTGCCTTATTTTATTAAGAAAAGCAATAATGGTGAATTTTTCGATGTTGTTTCGCAAATTAATATTACCGATCTGTGTGATGAAAATGAGCATTTTAATCAGATCGAAATTGATTTAATAAAGCTAATAGATAAGTACAGCGATGAAAACTTGGCAAAGCGTTTTTCACGAGGAAAGAGTTCTGCCGATTTTTTTCGTTATATCGATCAAAAATTATTCGATGAGAATGTTATTCCTTTTCTCGAAAAACAGCTTGTTACTTGTTTCGATTTGATTCGACGAAATAAAGTTAACCTATATTGGAAAAGAGCAAAATACAATAGCATCCATTTCGATGATGAGATTGTAATTAACGAAGGAGTTGCCAAAGCTGTTTTTCACTTCAATCTTAATAATGAATCATTTACCTATAACCTTAAAATAAGTTACCTTTCAAAACCATTATCAATTTTTAAAAAGAAGCCGGTAATTGTTACCAACTCACCTTGCAGAATGATGCTAGATAACCAATTGTTTTATTTCGATGAATTTTCGGGAAAGCGTTTGCTGCCTTTTATCGAGAAAAAACAAATCGATATTCCCATAAGTGTTACCGAAAAGTATCTGAAAACTTTTGTGAAAAATATTATCGGGGGCAACGAGGTGGTAGCCAGTGGGTTCGATGTTGTAAAGGTTGATCAGGAAAAAAAGGCTATAATTCGAATTGAAAAAGGTTTAAGTCTTGAGCCAATAATGATTTTGGTATTTAGGTATGGTAACCAGAAATTTAAAGCCGGAAGAAAAGCTGAGGTAGAAGTTGAGTTGAAGCAAAACCAAGGCCGTTATGTTTTTTACAAACATTATAGGGATTTTGAGTGGGAAAGGCAGGTGATTGCATTTTTCTCAGAAAGGGGCTTCGATTTAATTGGCGATCAGTTAAAATATATTGCTGCATATACTGGTGCCGATAATGGTTCTTATTATAAGTCTATTAATTGGGTAAATCAGTATGCCGACGATTTGAAGCAAAATCATATTGAAATTGAACAGGAATCCGATAATTTTTTCTATACGGGCAGTATCGGTTTAAACATAAAAGCCACGCTCGAAAACGATTGGTTCGACCTTTATGCTGTGGTTTGTCTCGAAGGTTTTGATGTTCCGTTTATCCATTTCAAAAATAATATTGTAAAAAAAATACGCGAATTTGTTTTGCCCAATGGTCAGATTGTGATTTTGCCCGAAGTTTGGTTCGAAAAGTATTCTGAATTGTTCCATTTTGTAAAAGGAAAAAATGAAAACCTTAAAGTATCGAAGCATCACTATGGTCTCATAAACGAAAGTCTGGGGGTTGTTAATGACGAGCTCGAGAGTGCTTTCGAAAAACTTAAAAATATTACTTTTCAGATAGATACTCCGCCACATAATTTGAAAGCCAAGTTGAGGGATTACCAGCTTGCAGGTTACTCATGGATGAAAGTTTTAACTGAAAATGGTTTTGGTGCATGTTTGGCCGATGATATGGGTTTGGGCAAGACGCTGCAAACCATAAGTGTTTTGCTCGATCAGAAAGAAAAGAACGAAAAACAGATTTCGGAAAGCCGTTTCGATGAAAAGGGCTTGGGTTTATTGTTTGCCGAAGTTGAAAATACCAAACCGGCTTCGTTAATTGTTGTGCCTACTTCGCTGGTACATAATTGGGTAAATGAAATGCGCAAGTTTGCACCTATGTTAAAAGTTTGCGCTTATGTGGGGATGCAACGCCGAAAAATGAAAAGTATTTCTGTTCTAATCAATAAATACGATGTTATTGTTACAACATACGGAACCATAAGGAACGATTTTAATTTATTTGGCCCATTGCTGTTTAATTATATTGTGCTCGACGAGAGCCAGTACATTAAAAATGCAGGTTCGAAAACATATCAAACGGTATGTGAATTGCAATCGATGCACAAGCTGGTTTTAACCGGTACACCTGTTGAAAATAGTTTGTCGGATTTATGGTCGCAAATCAATTTTCTGAATAGGGGCTTATTGGGCAACATTAAATTTTTTAAGGATACTTATATTGTACCAATTGAGAAAAATAACGATGACGAAAAAAAACGCCATTTGCAAAAAATAATTTCACCCTTTATTTTACGACGAACAAAAGAAGAGGTAGCACCCGAGCTGCCATCGTTAACTGAACAAGTTTATTATTGCGAAATGACAGATGAGCAGGCCGAGCTTTATGAAAAAGAAAAATCGGCAGTAAGGAGCCATTTGATAAACGAGCTTGAAAAAAAGGGTCTTGCCGGTTCTTCATTTGTAATATTACAGGCAATGACTCGTTTGCGCCAGTTGTCGAATCACCCTGCATTGTTGCATTTCGAAGCAGTTGGTTCGGGAAAGTTCGATCAAGTATTGCTCAATCTCGAAAACTTATTGGCCGAAAACCATAAAGTGTTGATTTTTTCATCGTTTGTTACTCATTTAAAGCTTTTTAAAGCCGAGTTTGAGAAGCGGGGCTGGGGGCATTGCATGCTAACAGGTCAAACAACCGACAGGGAAAAAGTTATTGAACAATTTCAGAATAATGAAGAAAATCAGTTATTTCTAATTTCGATAAAAGCCGGTGGTGTAGGGCTAAACCTGACTTCGGCCGATTATATTTTTATGCTCGATCCGTGGTGGAACCCTGCTGTCGAAAGTCAGGCAATTAGCCGAGCACATCGTATCGGGCAAAACAAAAAAGTATTTGTTTACCGTTTTATCACCGAAGGTAGTATCGAAGAGAAAATTCAGAACTTAAAGGAACGCAAAACAAAATTGGCCGAATTGATTGCAAGTTCACGCAATGCTTTTGCAAATGCAAGTGTCGATCAAATAACCGCGTTATTTGAATAGGCTTTTACAAGTAACAAACGAAAAACAATTATTTTTGTGGCAAAAATAGTTTTATGGATAAACTTACAATAGTAAAAGTTGGCGGGAAAATTGTTGAAGAAGAACATTCGCTTACTCAATTACTTAACGATTTTAGTACTATTTCGGGGAACAAAATATTGGTGCACGGAGGTGGTCGTTCGGCAACAGCAATTGCTGCCCGCTTGGGTATTGAATCGAAAATGGTTGATGGCAGGCGAATAACCGATAAAGAAATGCTTGAAGTAGTTACCATGGTTTATGGAGGATTGGTTAACAAACAGATTGTTGCCGGACTACAGGCAAAAGGCTGCAATGCTTCAGGTTTTTGCGGAGCCGATATGGACATTATCCGCTCGGTGAAGCGCCCTGTAAAAGAAATCGATTATGGTTATGTGGGCGATGTGGTTGATGTAAATACCAGCGAGTTGCGTTTGCTGCTCGAGCAAGGTGTAAGCCCGGTAATTGCACCTCTTACCCATAATGGTAAAGGTGTTTTGCTCAATACAAATGCCGATACAATTGCTTCGGAACTTGCCATGGCATTGGCCAAGTATTTTTCGGTACACTTAATTTATTGCTTCGAAAAAAATGGAGTGCTCTCGAACCCCGACGACGATAATTCGGTTATTCATTACATCGATCCAGCACTTTATCAGCAATATAAATCCGAAGGTGTAATATCTGAAGGCATGATACCTAAGCTCGATAATGCTTTCAGGGCACTCAATAGCGGTGTTGCCGAAGTGCAAATAACCAATGCAAATAATCTGACGCGTCATAATGCAAGGGGCACGGTTCTGAAATTGTCGTAAACGATTATCAATAAATACCTTCGTAAAATATAAATCGTTTTTGTTATTTTATTTTGCGCAAAGTAAAAATTTGTCTATTTTTGCCGCGCCTAAAAAAGGTAGCCGTAATCTCTTGCCAATTAAAGTTATAAGGTAATATTGCGCGTTTAACCATTAAAAATTTAAATGATGGATGCTATTAAAATTGCTGAAAATGCATTTCTGAGCGAAGATGTAAAACAACATCCCGATTTTGGAGCCGGTGATACTGTTACTGTTTCGTACAAAATTAAGGAAGGAAACAAAGAACGTATTCAGAACTTCCGTGGCGTTGTAATTCAGATCAAAGGATCGGGCAACACAAAAACATTTACCGTACGTAAAATGTCGGGTAACATTGGCGTTGAACGTATATTCCCAATGAACTCTCCTTTTATCGATCAAATTGAGGTGAATAAAGTTGGTAAAGTACGTCGCAAGCGTATTTTCTACTTCCGCGAATTGACCGGTAAGAAAGCTCGTATCAAAGAAAAAATGATGAGGTAATTAACCGCAATCATAAAAACTAAAAAGAAACTGCTTTATATATTAAGGCAGTTTTTTTTGTGACTTTTTGATAAAAATAAAAACCATTAGAGAAGGCAATTGCCCATCCAATGGTTTTAGTGCTAACTAATTTATCTACAAATAACTACTAAATACAGATTGAAAAAATCATTGCGATTAATTTTACATTACAAAAATATTATACCCAATGTTGTAAATAGGGGGGCAAAAGCACGTTTTTGGGGGATGAATATTTATCTCGACGTGGAAAAAAATATCATCGGGTGCATAGTGAGTTAAAAATGAATTTAATAGAAGAATGTTGCAGTGTAAATTGATGAGTTTTGTTTGTGATCTTCAACCACAAGTTCAATTTTGTGTTTCTTATCTTTTTTTATTCGTGTGTCGAAATAGTAGGTCAGTAAGTCACGTTTGGCATCGTATTCGAAAAGGGCCCATTTCCCATCAATGGTTCCTTCGTAATGTTTAATACCCGATAGATTATCGCTTATCTTGAATCGTATCCGGTTGGGTTCGGTCAGCTTGTTGTTATCGATGCTTAATGGCCTTATTTCGGGAGCAATAGTGTCGGCAACAATGCACATATCGCCAAAAGTGCGAGTTTGGGTTTCAACCCAACCATCGTTGTATTTGCCCCCTTGGCTTGTATATTCACCGGTTTTTATGTCGAATATCGCTATAAGTGTTTTTTCTTCGAGTTCGGCCGGTATATTCTCGCCTTTAATTTTTATGTCAATTGGAACGTGTAACGGAGTAGTAGGGTAATGTATCCTGTGCAACGATGAAAAAGCACCAGCAGGAGTTGTGCCTTTTTTGTATTCAAAATTAAGATCGGTGTACAAGGCTTCAACCGGCAGATAAACTTTAATGTCGTTGGTTTCAAAACGGTTGTCGGTATAAAAATCGAAGTGGGCATCACTTTCTTTTTTATTATGCGGAATTGGCTGGGTTGGGTTTACAAAGAATATGATTTCTGACGCATTCATGTGTGCATCGTAAAAAATAATTTGCACTTTATGTCGCTTTTTGCTTTTGAACTCAAAAACACCCCCATTATAGGTTTGCTGGTATAAACCGAGTTTGTTCCCTGGTTCAATAAAGGTTTTGTGTACTCCTTTGTTGTTTTCTTTGAAAGCTTGGTAGTCGATGTGGCTGTTAATGTAGCGGGTAAGGTTAAAATCAAGTTCGTCAACTTCAAATGAATTGATCAGTTGGTTATCTACCCAATATTCCATTTGATAAATACCACATTTACTCCAGTTGTTGTCGAAATAATCAATGGCATCGATACCGAAACCAATTTTACCCCAAACATCTAACGATTGGATGCCTTTTAATCGGTAACTTCCGCCATAAAAAACAAGTGGGTAGCGTTGTTTGTCGGTTTTGTTCATAACGTGGCTACTGTCCGACAGGGGATAAACATACAGGTTTTCAACAGCAGGTTTTGTAGTGTCGGTAATGTCGAAATCGAAAAAAAGAGGATTGACTGGTTTTTCCTGTGAAGTTTTTCTTATCTCGAAATGAAGGTGAGGACCTGCCGAGCTACCTGAGTTTCCTGTTTTTCCAATTTCTTGTCCTTTGTTTACCTTGAATTGGTCTTTTTCGGGGAAAAGGTTTACCTGAAAACTCTTTTCTTTGTATTGCTGCGATTTTACCCATTGGGCAATGGTGTCAGTAAAACAATCTAAATGACCATAAACTGATGTGAATCCCGAAGGGTGATCAATATAAAGAGCATTGCCATACCCGACAGGTGAAACCGAAATGCGCGATACATAGCCATCGTCAACACTGAAAACAGGTAGTCCAATTTCTCCGTTCGTTTTAATATCGATTCCCGAATGAAAGTGGTTGGACCTTATTTCGCCAAAATTGCCGTTTAAAATAATGGGAATATTTACCGGCGACGACATTGGAGGGTATTGAGCATGCAAATTAGCAACTGTTACAACCAAAAAAATAAATATTATTACCTGCTTCATAGCCTTTGTTTCAAACGAATAAATGCGAAAATAACATTTATTGTGCCATATACAATCGCAAAATGACAAACTTGTTTTTACAATTTGGTAAAAATGTTATTTTTGTAATGAAATCATCGTGCTATGACAGATAAGGATCAACTCCTGATAAATGAACTAAAATACAACATCAGGCGTTTAATCGACAACCTGGAGAAAACAAAATTCGAGTTGGAAAAAACCAAGGACGAATACATGGGCCTTGAAATACAATTTGAATCGTTTAAGGTTGAATATGAATCATTAAGCAGGCGATATGAAAATTTGAAAGTGGCAAAGGCTTTGGCCGGTGGCGATCCTGAAAATCAGGCGGCAAAGCAAAAAATCAGCAATATTATTCGCGAAGTGGATAAATGTATTGCCCTTTTAAACCAGTAAAAGCGTCGAAATGGATGATAAGTTGGCAATAAATATAATGATAGCTGAAAGGCGTTACCCAATGACAATTAACAGGGGTGACGAAGAAAAAATACGTAAAGCTGCAAAAATTTTGAACGAGCAGGTTTTACAATACCGGAAGGCTTATAAAGGTAAAGACAATCACGATTTTTTGGCCATGACGGCTTTGCAATTTGTGCTAAAAATGATCGAATTGTCCGAAAATCAGGATGTTGATCCGTTTATCAGGCAAATAGAGCAGATTAATGCTGA
>DAOSWJ010000035.1:0-17042 GCA_035380005.1 Prolixibacteraceae bacterium
TCGTGTGAAAAAATTGAAGTTGACGATGTAAAACCAATAATCGATTTGTCGGTTTCTGGAGCTTTTCCACTCAATTGCGATACATTGTATTTGGGAGAGCCTTTTGTTTTTATTGCTCAATTGTCCGACAATGTTGAATTGGGTTCGTACAGTATCGAAATTCATCATAATTTCGATCATCATGCACATACAACCGAGATTTCATCCTGTAGTTTTTCATCAGTAAAAAAACCTGTAAATCCTTTTCATTACATTACCGATTTTGAGATACCTGCAAATATCTCAAAATATGTAACAGCTGATACTTTGTTGATACCTTCCGCAAACGCTTCAGGCAACATCGATGAGGGTGATTATCACTTTTATATCAGTTTGGTCGATAGGGAAGGATGGACCACAAAAAAGGGCTTAAGTGTGAAGGTTTTAAAACGTTAAGGGTTATAACAATGTTGTTTAGAGATTGCTATTTGCAAACCTGTTGAAAACTTGGTTGCATTATCGAGGTTGAAACTTAATGTGTAAAAAAAGACTGTTCAATTATGAAGTATATTGTGTTCTTTTTTAATGAGTTGTAAAATATAGGTAAAGTTATTTGTGATTTTTCAATCGAAAGCTATACATTGCCCCAATTTTTATTCCCCAGGAATAGTTAAAATTTGAGTCAGAAAGGTTTCCATTTGAATAGAATAATCTATTGTATGGAACTACATTGACTGAAAAATTATTCCATGTCTTTCTGTATTCTATCTCAATGATGCCTGATGGACCAAATCTTGATGGCGGAGGTGCACCCATTGGCATGGATTGTATCATTGCAGTTAAAAATCCATTAATGAAGATAGTATTGCTCGCCGATTTCAAAACAGAATGACCATATCCCAAACCTAAGTCAAGCATTAAAAAATCTCCATCTTTTAAATAGATTCCACTTAATCCATTTAACATTATTTTGTTGTGGTTTTTCTCGTACTCCATTCTAATGGATGCTCCTAATTCTGAGCCTATAATAAACGCCGGATTTATATTTATTGATTTTTGATTTGCATCGGAATTTATGGTTTTGTTTTGCCCTAAAATGCTAAAAGGGCTTAACACTAACAAAAAAAATCCCCAGAAAATATATTTTATCATAATTATTGGTTGGTGTTTTATTTTAAGCTTATAGGTATTAGATTATTACATAGCGATATGTGAGTTATGATAAGCTTATTTGAACGATTACTTGTAAAAAAACTGATTGTTTTATACAATCAGTTTGTAACCTTTGCCGTGAACGTTGATTATTTCAACTGTTGGGTCTTCTTTTAAGTGTTTTCTTAGTTTGGTAATGTACACGTCCATGCTGCGTGCATTAAAGTAGTTGTCGTCAATCCAAATTGCTTTGAGCGCATAGTTGCGTTCGAGTACTTTATTGGCATTGCTGGCCAATAAGCGCAAAAGCTCCGATTCTTTGGTGGTAAGTTTAACTTCGGTTTCGCCATGCATAAGCATTTGTTTGCGGGCATCAAAAGTGTATTGGCCAATTTGGAAAATTGGTTGATCGCTGCCTTGGTTATCGTTGCTGATACGGCGAAGTATGGCTTCAATTCTGAAAATCAGTTCTTCCATGCTGAAAGGTTTGGTCATGTAATCGTCGGCGCCAAGTTTGAAACCTTCAATAACATCTTCTTTCAGGTTTTTTGCTGTCAAAAATATAATCGGAATATCGTTGTTTACCAACCTAATGTCGCGGGCAAGGGAAAATCCGTCCTTTTTTGGCATCATAACATCCAGCAAACAAAGGTTGTAGTGGTTGCGCATAAAGCCGTGGTAAGCGGTTTCGCCATCGGGGTACAAATCGGTATCGTAACCTTTTGCAATTAAGTATTCTTTTAGTAAGAGACCCAGGTTTTCGTCGTCTTCGGCCAGTAAGATTTTAACTTTTGTATCCATGTTTAATTATTTATCGGAAAAGAGATTATAAATTTTGTGCCCTTGTTTAATGAACTTTCAACTTTTATATTGCCTTTGTGGGCTTCAATAATTTTGCTTACATAGTGCAAGCCTAATCCAAAGCCTTTTACATCGTGAACATTGCCGGTTGGAACCCTGTAAAAACGATCAAAAATTTGCTTTTGGTGTTCTTTGGCAATTCCAATCCCGTTATCTTTTATCGAAACCAAAAATAAATTGTTTTTGTTTTCGGTAACTACTTCAATTGTGGGTTTTTCCTTACTATATTTTACTGCATTGTCGAGCAAGTTAAACAAAACATTTGTAATGTGCACCTGATCGCCAAAAATAATTGCGTTGCTTGCTTTTTCTTCAAGCGAAATTTGGCCGTTTTCGGCTTGAACCCTTATTTCGAAATTTTGTACCACAGTATTTATAACCTCATGCAGGTTGAAATTTTTGAATTTCATTTTTAATCTTCCTTCGTTGAAAACAGCCATTTGTAAAACTTTTTCAACCTGCATGCTTAGGCGCTTACTTTCATCGTAAATTACGCCCGAAATTCGCTCGAGTGTCGATGGAGCAGAGTTTACAGAGGTGTCGCGTAGCATTTGCGATGCCAACGATATGGTTGAAATTGGAGTTTTAAGCTCGTGGGTCATGTTATTGATGAAGTCGTTTTTGATCATCGATAACTTTTTTTGTTGTAGAATAAAAACAATGGTGTAGGTAAAAATTCCAACAATCATTAAAACCAAAATAACGGTTGGGATAACCATTAGGCCGGTATCGGTTAAAAAGTGTCGGTTGTCATGCGGAAAATATACTTTGAGGTAGTTGGGCTTTTGCGAACCAATGTCGTTGGTGAATAGCGGCGTTTGGTGTTCTTTTTTTCGGCTGTTTTTGTAATTGGGCGAGTTGATGATCACCTTTTCTTCGCCTTGGTTATACGATTTTACAACGTATTCGTAGTCAAGATCGATGCCGTTTGTGCGGAATTCGTGTTCGATGAGTTGTGATAAAAAAGCTTGGTTGATACGTTGTTCGATTGGTCTGTTGGCAAGGGCTAACTGGTATTGCAGGTTTCGGGTAAAGGCCGATCGGTTGTCGAAACTTTGGTAGAATTTCTCTTGTTCCCAATTGTTCATTTCGGCAAGCATTTTGAAAACTGCCGGGTCCTGAATAGGGGTTTCAATTATGGTGTCGGTTTCGTGGTACGAGGCATGTGCTTTTACTTTTCCGCTGGCATCTTGAGACATGTTAATCGAAAAGTTAATTTGTTTTTGACTGATAATGCCTCTGTTGTCGGGTATTTGGCTTGCTTTAAGCTCGAGTTGTTGTTGGGCACGTTGTTGTTCCAAGGCGAAAAATTGCTTGGTTTCTTCTTCTTCAAGGCGTGTCGATACCCTCATCAGGCAACGTTTTACCAATTGTCCGAATTGGTCTTCCCTTATTTTTGCTGCCTTGTTGATTATATTCATCTGAACAACAATAAGTAAGGTGAGCACAATTGACATGCCTACAATTAAGCCATATATTTTTTTCTTGCCCATGTGGCAAATATAAATGTTTGTAGGCTTTGCACGTAGGTGCTTAACATTATTTAACCGCTTTAAGTTGATTTTTAACCGGTATTAATACCTTGTAGCCGGCTAAATGTTAACAATTGGGGCATTATCGGTTGCAGCCTCAAGTATTTCGATACTTTTAAGGGCTTCGCGGGCTGCATTTTGTTGCGATTCTTTTTTCGATAAGCCGTAACCGATTCCTTTTTCTTCGTTTTCGATTACAATTGAAGTGATGAATTGCGAAATCTTGCTTTTAGGATTTTCTTCTTCCGAAGTGTTAAAGCTGATTTCGTATTTATTTTTTTGCCCCCATTCAATAAGTTGGCTTTTGTAGTTGTTGTCAATCTCTTCAATTTTGTTGAGATCGAGGTAGGTTTTGAATATGCGTTTAGTTATAATTCGTTTGGTGGTTTCGAAGCCTTGGTCGAGGTAAATTGCTCCAATAAGTGCTTCGAAAGCATCGCCGTAAATGCTTGTATTTGCAGTAGCTCCAATTGTACGCGATTTTACAAATTGATCGAGTTGCATATCTTTCATCAAATCGGAAAGGATGGCCCTGTTTACCAGTTTTGATCGCATTTGTGTTAGGAAGCCTTCGCCTCGTTGGGGAAAGCGTTTGTATAAAAATTCGGCAACAACGGCACCTAAAATTGCATCGCCGAGATATTCGAGTCTTTCGTTATTAATTGCATTTCCCAACGAGTCGTTTAGTGATGCCGAACGATGAACAAAGGCAATGTCGAACAAATGAGTGTTTTGGGGATAAAAACCCAAGGTGTCGTACAGAAATGAATAAAACTCTTTTCGATGAGACGAAAAGAGTTTTATCCTATTAAATAATGATTTTATCATTTGAATTTCTTGAAAATAATCGTTGCGTTATGGCCTCCGAAACCGAAGGTATTGCTTAACGCATAGTTAATTTCCCGTTCTTTCGCTTTGTTAAAAGTGAAATCCAAATTAGGATCCACCTCAGGATCTAATTCGAATTGGTTGATTGTTGGAGGTACTATGCTGTTAATGATTGCCATTATAGCAGCAATGCCTTCAGCAGCACCTGCAGCTCCAAGTAAGTGGCCGGTCATCGATTTGGTTGAACTTATACTTAAATTGTAAGCATGTTCACCAAATGTTTTTAATATAGCTTTAGGTTCGGCAATGTCGCCCAAACCTGTTGATGTGCCATGAACGTTAATATAATCGATATCGGTAGCCTGAATGCCGGCATCTTCCAAAGCCAGTTTCATCACAAGCGATGCGCCGCCACCTTCGGGGTCGGGTGCAGTCATGTGATATCCATCGGCAGTAAGCGCACCACCTACAACTTCGGCATATATTTTTGCTCCACGTTTAACAGCGTGTTCGTACTCTTCTAGAATCAATGCAGCACCTCCTTCGGCCATAACAAAACCATCGCGGTCTTTGTCGAAGGGGCGTGAGGCTGTTTTTGGGTCATCGTTGCGGGTCGAAATGGCACGCATTGAATTGAACCCGGTTACGCCAGCTAAGCTAACAGCTGCTTCTGAACCACCCGAAACAATAACATCGGCTTTGCCCATGCGTATATAGTACATAGCATCGATTAAAGCATTGGCCGACGATGCACATGCGGTAACGGTGGTAAGGTTTGGCCCTCTAAAGCCATACTCGATAGAGATACAGCCACTGGCAATATTCGCAATCATTTTTGGAATGAAAAAAGGTGTCGTTTTTGGGTTTTCAACTTTTAACGACATTATTTCTTCCTCAAAAGTTTGAAGTCCGCCAATTCCGGCACCCCAAATAACACCAACCCTGTCTTTGTTTATTGTTTCCAGGTCGATTTGCGAATCGAGAATTGCCTGCTTGGCCGATACCAATGCAAATTGAGCATAAGGATCGTATTTTCTGGCTTCTTTCCGTTCGAAATGTTCGAGCGGATCCCAGTTTTTTACCTCGCAGGCAAACCTCGTTTTGCAGTTGCTTGCATCAAACCGAGTAATAGGGCCGGCACCACTAACTCCATTTTTAAGGTTATTCCAATATTCTTCAATATTGTTACCAATGGGGTTGATGGTTCCCAGACCTGTAACAACTACTCGTTTGAATTCCATAAAAAAAGTAAAGGTTTATTACTTAATGTTTTCTTCAATGTATTTGATGGCTTCACCTACGGTGCCGATTTTCTCAGCTTGATCGTCGGGAATTGCCATATCAAATTCTTTCTCAAATTCCATGATCAACTCTACAGTGTCAAGTGAATCTGCGCCTAAATCATTGGTGAAACTTGCCTCTGGTGTTACTTCACTTTCATCAACTCCTAATTTGTCAACGATAATTGCGGTAACTTTTCCTTTAATGTCAGACATAGCTGTAATGTTTAATTTTATGTTTATACTCAAAAATTTTATCGATGCAAAGTAAATAACAAACCCTTCATTTATGCAAATTTTTTGCTTTTTTGACCCTGTTAAATCATTCGATAAACTATTTTTGTGCTCATTATACAAATTTACAAATCGTCTTTAATTTATTAAGAATGAAAAAAATAGCCATTTTTGCATCAGGATCGGGATCGAATGCCGAAAATATTGCCCGATATTTTCAATACAGCGAAAATTTGAACATCGAATGCATTTATTCGAATAAACCCGATGCTTTTGTGCTTCAAAGGGCTGCCAAATTTAATATCCCAACCGAAGTTTTTAACCGCGATGAGTTTTACAATTCCAATATTATTGTTGATAGCTTAAAGGATAAAGGTGTTGATTTAGTGGTGCTTGCTGGTTTTTTGTGGTTGATTCCACCGGCTTTGGTCAACAATTTTACAATTATTAATATACATCCGGCTTTGTTGCCCAAGTACGGAGGCAAAGGCATGTATGGCGATAAAGTGCATGAGGCTGTTGTTGAAAATAAAGAGTTAGAGTCGGGCATCACCATTCATTACGTTAACGAAAAGTACGACGATGGCGACATTATTTTTCAGGCTAAATGTGAAGTTTTGCCAAGCGATTCGCCCAACGATGTTGCACAAAAAGTTCATGCACTAGAGTATGAGCATTTTCCAAAAGTGATTGAAAAGCTATTGCTCAATAACCAGTAATGGCTCGGGTTTCGATATTGAAATGGTATCGAGAATGCTTTTTAACGAATCGCGCAAGGCGCTGAACATTTGTAAATTTTCGGGTTTGATTGGTTCAACAGGTGGTGCTTCAACTTTTAGCGGATCGACAGGCGAACCGTTCTTGTAAATCCTAAAATCGAGGTGTGGCCCTGTTGCTATTCCGGTTGCGCCTACATAGCCTATTAGCTGGCCTTGTTTTACCCTAACGCCCGGTGCCATTCCAGGGGCATATTTGCTCAAATGCATGTATTGCGAAGTGTACACTGAGTTGTGTTTTATGTTAATGTAGTTGCCTCCACCACCGGCTTGAAATGCTTTTTTTACTACAGTGCCATCGCCAATTGAATGTACCGGTGTTCCGGTGGGCGCTGCATAATCAACACCATGGTGTGCTCTTCTGTATTTTAAAACCGGGTGCATACGACTGTTTGAAAACTTCGAGCTAATGCGCGAAAATTTAAGGGGCGCTTTTAAAAAGGCTTTTTGCAGGCTGTTGCCATCATTGTCGAAATAACCTTGTTGCTGGTTGCTTTCATTATTATAATAGTATGCCGAAATTGTTGCCCCTGAATGTTTAAAGCTGGCTGCATGAATTCGCCCAATTCCAGCAAACTGATCTTCAATATAAAGGCCATCGTACAATACTTTAAACTCGTCGCCGGGCTGAATGCCAAAAAAGTCGATGGTCCAGGCATATATATCCGAAAGTTCGACAGCAAGCACAGGCGATGCGCCATTTTCGACAAAGGCATTCCAAAGCGAAGTTTTTATGGAGCCAGCTGAGGTGTGCCTAATGGTATCAACTTGTTTTTCGCCCCGGTAAACGAGCTGACTGTCCAAATCGAATACAATATAATTAATGAGCGACTCTTCGTAAACCATGTAATTGTGGTTTTTTAACGAGTCGGTTTTAATAAGGTAGTAGTTGTTGCCTGCTTTTATGCGCCTTACATCAAAAATCTCTTTTGATCTTCGTGCCAACAAGTCGATTGCTTGTGCACTAATCCCTTTGGGCCGAAGTATGTCGGATAGGCTTTGCCCGCTTCGAACACGCGATGTGTCGATAATTACCGAATCGACAGCGAAACCCCATGCCCTTTCAATTTCAATTTGGGGAACAGGTAAAATGGCAGTATTTTGTGGTTTGCCCAAATAGGTTGTGCTTAATAAAAATTTGCCAATAATTGCAAGGCTTATTAATGCAAAAATAATTTCAAACGAATATTTTTTAAAGCTCATAAGAGTTTCGATGGAAAGGTTACAATATGTCTTTTACTTCTTTTTCGATAAAGTTGATGGCTGCATTAACCGGGTCTTCGTTGCTCGATGCAAATTCGTCGAGCAAATCGGTGGCATATTCAATGTAAGGGGCATCGGGTTGGTGTTCGGCAGCAGTTGTGCTCACCAATTGAATAATGCTTTGGCGGGCAGCAATAACCATTTTCCAGGCTTCGGACGATAAGTAGATTTGTTGCGAGAGGTTGTGCTCAAACTCTTCGCGTATATTTTGAAGTAGCGTTTTTTGTAATTCAATAACCGACATATTTTCTTCAACCAGCCTTAAAACCATCGACTCGGGTTTAATTCTTTCCAAAAAAATTATTATGCGTTCGTAAGCTTGAAGCCTTAAAGGCAGTGTTTCTTCAGAATATTTAATTTTTAGCTCATGTTGGCGTTTCTTATCAAACTGATCGAAAAACGATTTTAGCATGTAATATACAAACAAAAATATGATTATTAGCGGAAACAATAATGCTATGGTTTGTTCAATAATTTTATCCCAGTTCATTTTTTTTTAAAATTTGGTTACATTTCTTAAATTTATTGCAAAAAAACAGTGCAAATTGTCATTTTTTAAATGTTGGTTGCGAATAATTAATATCTTTCGGCCAATTATGCAATAATAAACATTTTTAGCGAAGAATTATTGCAAAGATATACAAGTGAAAACTGTTTTGTTATCAAAGTAAAAATAAAAATTGAATCGAGATGAATCCACAGGCAGAGGAATTAAACAAAATTATTAGAGCGAAAAACCCGGTAGTTTTTGAATTGCTTTCCGAAAGGGGCAAAAATATTTTCTTTCCAAAGAAGGGAATATTGGGGCAAACAGCCGATGCTAAGGGGACCAAAATTAATGCAACCATTGGTACGGCCGTTGAAGACGACAACACGCCTATGAGGCTCGAAGCCATTGCTTCGAAAATAGCACTCGATCCGGCAAAAGTATTCCCATATGCGCCAAGTTTTGGTCGCCCCGATTTAAGGGCAAAATGGAAAACAATGCTTTATGAGAAAAATCCTTCAATGAAAGGTAAAGAAGTTAGTTTGCCTGTTGTTACAAATGCTTTAACTCATGGTGCGAGCATGGCTGGTTACTTGTTCTTGAACGAGGGAGAAGAAGCCATCGTGTCTGATTTGTTTTGGGGCAATTATAACCTGATTTTGAATCATGCTTATGGCTCAAAAATTGGCATGTTCAATCTTTTCAAAAATGGAGGTTTCGATCTCGATGCTTTTGAAAACAAACTCAACGATGGGGGGATTGGTAAAAAAGTTGTGATTTTAAATTTCCCCAATAACCCATCGGGATATTCGCCAACCATTGACGAATACAACGGTATTGTTGATGTGATTAAAAAATCGGCCGAGGCCGGGAACAAAATTGTTGTAATTACCGACGATGCATATTTTGGTTTGGTATATGAACAAAATGTAGCCGAGGAAAGTGTTTTTGCCGCTTTAGCCGATTTGCACGAGAATGTTTTGGCTGTTAAAATCGATGGGCCAACCAAGGAAGATTATGTTTGGGGTTTTAGGGTAGGCTTTATCACTTTTGCGGTTAAAGGTGGCGATGCCGAACTTTATGGTGCAATTGAAGCCAAAGCAGCCGGAGCTGTTCGTGGCAATATATCAAACGCTGCAAACCTTTCGCAATCGTTGTTGATTGAAGCTTACGAAGATGCAAATTACGAAAATCAGAAAAAAGCAAAATTCGAGCTCATGAAAGTGCGCTACGACGAGGTTAAAAAAGTACTTCAAAACGAAGCATATAAAACCTATTTTGAAGCGTTGCCTTTTAACTCGGGTTACTTTATGTGTGTTAAGTTGGCCGAAGGTATCGATGGAGAAGCATTGCGTAAACTTTTGATCGAAAAATATAGCATCGGAATTATAAATCTTAACAATGTTATTCGTGTTGCATTCTCGGCTGTTGCAGCTACTGATATCAAAGAATTGTTCAACGGAATTTATAATGCTTGTGCCGAATTAAAGAAATAAATTATTGCAAATTTGCTTTATACTGCATATTATTTGAAAGGCTGCCTGTTTAGGTGGCCTTTTACTTTGTTTTTATTTATCTTTATACATCGATTTTAATTCTAACAAAGCAAATATTGTTCGTATGAAAGTGAATTTACCGGTATTGTCTAAAATAGTTGGCATTTTGTTCGTTATTGCCATAATTCTGGTTATTGTTAGCCGTTCGAATAACACTGATGAGCATAATTTGAAAAAAATAATGCTATTACAGTACAACGATTCTCCCTTGTCGGAATTATCGAAAGAAGGAATTATTGATGGTTTGGAAGCCATTGGGTATGTCGAGGGTGTTGATTTTAAGTTGAAGGCATTGAATGCCCAGGGCGATGTGTCAACCTTAAACATTATGGTTGACGGGGCACTGAACGATAATCCCGATCTGATTTTTGTTACCTCGACACCAACATTGCAGGTTGTTGCCCGAAAAATTAAAAACATACCGGTAGTTTTTACCGTGATTGCCGATCCGGTAGCTGCCGGTGTCGGAAGCTCTTTTTCTGATCACATGCCAAATATTACCGGCATTTCGACCATGGGCGATTACGAGGGCATGGCTAAATGGTTGAAAATTATTATGCCCAACATAAAAACAGTGGGGACAATTTTTACTCCCGGCGAGCTCAACTCAGTTAAAAACCTCGACGATTTTAAAAATGCTTGCACAAAAGCAGGTATCGAACTGTTGAGTGTGCCGGTAAACTCAAGTACCGATGTAAACGATGCAGCATTATCGCTTGCTGGTCAAAAACCCGATGTTATTTGCCAAATTATCGATAATCTTACATCGGGAGCTTTTAGTTCAATTGCTAAAGTTGCGACAGATCAAAATATTCCTTTGTTTGGTTTTGTGAGCGATCAGGCCAAACAGGGTGCTGCATTTGTTGTTTCGAGAAATTATTATCAGGCAGGTGTCGATGCGGTAGGGCTTGCTCAAAAAATCTTCGACGGGCAATTACCGCAAAATTTGCCGTTTGAGTTTGTAAGCAAAACCGACGTAATTATTAACGAAAAAGCTGCAAATTACTTTGGTGTTAGCTTTCCGGAGCAAGTATTGGAATATGAGGGTTTGATAAAAGTTGAAAATGATAACTAATGCCATTTTCTTGATTTGTTCAAATTTTTTATGTTTAGTTTAACGATCGAATTGTAAGTATGTTAAAAATTCCCGACATAATTGAACGATTTCATTCGTGGCGAGCCAGGCACATCAGTACAAAAACATTTATCATTTTATTAAGTATTGCTGTTGGAATACTCTCGGGTTTTATTGCTGTAATTATCAAAAATGCGGTAAAGTTGGCTTATCGCTTGTTGAATGTTTTTACAATCGATTCGTTGCACAATTATTTGCTTTTTATTTACCCAATAATAGGCATAACAATAACGGTGCTTTTTATAAAATTTGTACTGCGCAAACCTGTAAGACCAGGTATTCCAAATGTTTTGTACAGTATTTCAAAACGAAAAGGCTTTATCAGTTTCCACAACACTTTTTCGTCGGTAATTACTTCGGCATTAACAGTTGGTTTTGGTGGTTCGGTTGGGTTAGAAGGGCCTACAGTATCAACCGGAACTGCTATTGCTTCGCAAATGAGCAAGTTTTTTAGGCTCGAATACAAATATATAATTTTAATGTTGGCTTGTGCTTGCGCCGGCTCCATGGCCGCTATTTTTAAAGCACCCATAGCAGCAATTGTGTTTGCTGTTGAGGTAATTATGATCGATTTAACCACTTTTTCGTTAATACCACTTTTGTTGGCTTCGGCAGCTGCAGTTGTTACTTCGTATTTGTTCTTAGGCATGGATGTGTTGTATCCCTTCGAAGTTAAAACTGCTTTCGACGTTGGCGATTTACCTTTTTATATCGCGCTTGGATTTGTGGCCGGTTTGGTATCGGTTTATTTTACCAATATATACAATTACCTGGCAAAGTTTTTCACCCGTTACAAAACAAGAGTTGCCAAATTGGCCGTAGGAGGTTCCATGTTGGGGTTCTTGCTGATTTTATTTCCTTCGTTGTATGGCGAAGGTTACGAAGCTATTAACAGCGGTCTTGCAGGTAACCTTTCGTATTTGTTCGACAGGAGTTTTTTTCAGCAATTTTCGGATAATATTTGGGTGGTTATGGCTTTGTTACTGTGTGTGGTTATGTTTAAAGTTGTAGCAACTTCGGCCACTTTTGGTGCCGGTGGGGTAGGCGGCATATTTGCACCAACGCTTTTTATTGGGGTGAATACCGGTTTGTTGTTTGCAATTTTGGTCAACGAGATTTTTGGTTTTGCAATAAGTGTTAACAATTTTGCTTTAATTGGCATGGCAGGGCTTATTGCCGGTGTTTTGCATGCTCCCTTAACCGGAATTTTTTTAATTGCCGATATTTCAGGTGGATACCAACTTTTTGTTCCGCTGATGATTACTGCTGCATTTTCGTATTTAACCGTGAGAACATTTACCAAAAATTCGGTTTACACCATTCAGCTTGCTCAACGTAAGCAATTGGTAACTCACCATAAGGATAAACACGTGCTGTTGCTGATGAATGTGCCCGAGCTGATTGAAACCGACTTTGTAAAATTGAAACCAAACGATAAACTTCGCAACCTTGTTGAGGCCATTTCAGTTTCGCACCGCGACTTGTACCCCGTGGTTAATGAGAATGGAATGCTGGTTGGAATGCTTAAAATGGACGATGTGCGTCACCTGATTTTTAAACATCATGAATACGACCGGATCGCTATTAAAGATTTGATGTATATGCCCGAACATTGGATTAGCCCACACGACTCAATGGACGAAGTGGTTGAGAAATTTGAAAATAGTGGCCGATTTAATTTGGCTGTTATCAATAATGGTAAATACATGGGCTTTATTTCAAGAGCTAGTGTTTTTACCAATTACCGTAAACATGTTAAGCATTTTTCGAACGATTGATCGAAGATGATTTTTCTATAAATCAGATAAATAAAAAAAGTAAAAAATACTTTCATTCTTGAGAAATGTTTCCTTATTTTGCATTCGACAAAATGTAATACATTAACTGAAAAACTTAATATAAATGAAACCAACATTGGTAATTTTGGCTGCTGGAATGGGTAGCCGCTACGGAGGATTAAAACAATTGGACGAGGTGGGGCCAAATGGTGAGGCTATTATCGATTATTCGTTGTTTGATGCAATTAGGGCTGGTTTTGGAAAGGTGGTTTTTATTATAAGGCACGATTTTGAGGAAGCTTTCAAAGAAAGGTTCGACAAAAAATTAGCCGGCAAAATTGATGTTGAATACGTTTTTCAAGAGTTAAATGCTTTGCCCGAAGGATTTGCAGTGCCCGATGGACGTGAAAAACCCTGGGGTACAGGCCACGCCATTTTAGCTGCAAAAGATGCCGTTCATACTCCTTTTGCTTCGATCAATGCCGACGACTTTTATGGCTACGAGGCTTATGCTACCTGTGCCGATTTTTTAGCCAACAAAGCATCGGAAAAGCAATATGCAATGGTTGGTTACAGGCTTGATAATACACTTAGCGATAATGGCTCGGTTTCGCGAGGTCTTTGCATCACCAACGATAAAAATAAATTGGTTGATATTGATGAATTGACAAAAATTACCAAAGAAAACGATGGCGTATTCTATTATCGTAATGACGAAAAACATGCTTTAAAAGGCAGCGAAACCGTTTCGATGAATTTTTGGGGATTTCATACTTCGTTGTTCAAGCATTTGGAAGAGGGCTTTGTTGAATTTTTGAGCAAACAAGGAACCGAGATGAAATCGGAATTTTTTATTCCAATGCACGTCGATGATTTAATTAAAGCCCAAAAGGCCGAAGTTGAAGTGCTGACAAGCGAAGCTGAGTGGTTTGGTGTGACTTACCAAGAGGATAAGCCAGTTGTAATTGAGAAGATAAAACAATTAATTACAGCCGGGAAATATCCCGAAAAACTTTGGTCATAAGTCGGTAATAATTAATGATATTGAAAAAAGGTGGTGAGTTTCTTACTGCCTTTTTTGTTGTTGATTTAGTTACTGTTCGGTAAAAATCATCAAATCATTTAAAAACACCCGCAAATTCAAATAATTTAACACGTACCAAGTTTTTATAACGCCATTTCACAAAAACAATAATTTTTGTCATATTTGCGCAACTCAAAAAGGGAACATTAAAATCGATATAAAATGAAAGTTTTCAAGTTTGGAGGTACATCAGTGGGTTCGCCCGCAAACATGCGTTCGGTAATGGAAATTATTACCGATGGTGAACCAAAAATTGTGGTATTGTCGGCCATGTCGGGCACTACCAATACTTTGGTTGAAATAAGCAATAACTTGTATGCCGATAAAAAGGGGGAGGCTAAATCGATTATCAACGGGTTAAAAGAAAAGTACGACCATGTTGTGGCCGAGTTATATAAAACCGACGAATACAAGACCAAAGGACAGCAAGTTGTTGATGAGCATTTTGATGTGCTTTTCAAAAAAACCGAAGGTCGGTTTAACGCTGTAAAAGAGCAGGCTATTTTGGCCGAAGGTGAATTGATTTCAACCGCTTTGGTAACTTATCTTTTACTAGAAAATGGCATAAAAGCTGCTTTGTTGCCAGCGCTCGATTTTATGCGCATCGATAAAAACAAACAGGCCGATGTGCCTGCAATTAAAGAGTTGATTAAACCTGTATTGGAACAGGCCGGACAACAGGAAATATACATTACCCAAGGCTTTATTTGCCGCAATGCCGATGGCGATATCGACAACCTGCAACGTGGAGGAAGCGACTATACTGCTACTTTGGTAGGTGCAGCCATTAATTCGGAAGAAGTACAAATTTGGACCGACATTGATGGTTTGCACAACAACGATCCGCGTTTTGTTGAAAAAACAACCCGTGTAGATCATTTGCTGTTTACCGAAGCCGCCGAGCTGGCTTATTTTGGTGCAAAAATTCTGCATCCGCTTACAGTTCTGCCAGCTAAGGATGCAAATATTCCTGTAAGGTTAAAATATACCATGGAACCATCGGCTCCCGGTACATTGATATCGAACGATAAAATGGTTTCGGGCTTAAAAGCAATTGCTGCAAAAGATGGCATAACTGCTATTAAAATCCGCTCGGGACGTATGCTGATGGCTTATGGTTTTTTACGTAAAGTTTTCGAAGTTTTTGAGAAATATACCACTTCAATCGATATGATAACCACATCGGAGGTGGCCATTTCGCTAACCATCGATAACGATAAGTATTTGCCTCAAATATTGAGCGAACTTAACAATATTGGTGAAGTTGAAGTAGATAAAGACCAGACAATTGTATGCGTTGTTGGCGATATGATTTCGGAAGAGAAGGTATTTTCAAAACATGTTTTCGAAGCGCTCGAAGGTGTGCCTGTTCGCATGATTTCTTATGGCGGAAGCCGCTACAATGTTTCCATTTTAATTCCTAGCAACTTCAAAAAAGATACGCTTCAGAAATTAAGCAATCATTTGTTTTACAACGAATAATTTTTACAACAATAATAATTTTAAAAGGCTTGCAGTTTTGCAGGCCTTTTTTGCTAGTTTTTTTTCGTACAACAGGTGAGCTAAAATCTTTTATCTTAAATTGTTTATCTAAAACCCAGTTTAAGTTAATTTGAAGAATTCAACGCTTTTGGTAAGTTTTGTTGAGAACTCAGTAAGTCCCTCGGCATTAGCTGCCATTTCTTCGGAAAGTGTTGCGTTTTGTTGAGCAAGGTTGTTTAATTCAAAAACAGCGCTGTTAATCTGATTGGTGCTACTGCTTTGCTCGTTGGTTGCTATACTGATTTCTCTTACTAAACCATTCATCTTGTCAATGTCGTTGGTAAGTTGCTCAACCATCGATCCTGCTTTAAGTGTAACCTTAATGGTTTTATCCGATAAATCCTGTATTTCGCTTGCTGCTTTTTTGCTGTTTTCGGCCAGTAATCGTACTTCGTTGGCAACAACAGCAAAGCCACGACCGTATTCGCCGGCACGAGCAGCTTCAACCGAAGCATTCAACGATAATAGGTTGGTTTGGAAAGCAATGTCGTTAATAATGTTTATGCGGTCAACAATGGTTTGTATTGAGTTTACGGTTTCTTTAACCACTTGGTTAACCTCGTTCATCGATAGTTTTGTGTTGTTCGATATGTTTGAAGTTGTATCGGCATTGTTGCTGTTTTGCTCATTAGTAGCCGATATTTCTTCAAATGTAGAAGATATTTCTTCTGTTGTTGAGGCTTGTTCGCTAGCTCCGTCCGATATTTGAAGGGCTGCTTGATTTTGCTGCTCAGCCGAAAGTTTAACATGTTGCGATACTTCTTTTATCTCTGAAATTGAATTGTATAATTTAAACCGAACCAATTCGAGTGCTTGTGCCATTTCTCCAAACTCGTCGTTCAATTTGACTACTTTGGGGTTAAATTCAAAATTAAGTTTACCGCTGGCAAGCATATTTATAATATCATCTTTCAATAATTTTGTAGGTACACGTAACGAAGTATGCAAAAAATAAAACATTATGCCAATTAACGACATGCCAGCCGGAATGGCCCAAAATAATTGACTGAAACCATTTTTTGCAATTAAGAATGCCAGAATAGCAACAATCTCAATAATGGTTAATATAATTGATCCGACTTTAAAAAGTATCGATTTTTTAAATGCCAGTTTGGCAATTAACATCAGTATTGAAACCAATACTAAAACAATGATTATAAATATAGCTGTATCACTCATTTTAAGTTTTTTAAGTTTGCAAATGTAAAATCTATCAATGTTACACTTTGTTCTTAGGTGGTTTTTTGCAACTTTAGGAACTTTTATTAACGGTAAGTTCATGTATGTACTTATTTAAAAAAGACACATGCTTAAACGATAACTGACTGTTTTCAGTATGGCACTAATTTAATTAACTATGGATAACAACGATATCTTACGAAGCCTTAGATACACATTCGATTTTAACGATGATAAAATGATGGAGCTCTTTGCTTCGGGGGGGCTGGAGGTTACCCGCACACAGGTATGCGATTGGCTGAAACGTGAAGATGACCAGGATATGAAAGCAATTTATGATCAACAATTGGCTTCATTCCTAAATGGTTTTATTAAT
>DAOSWJ010000036.1:0-8459 GCA_035380005.1 Prolixibacteraceae bacterium
GTACTACTGTAGGAAAATCGGGCAAACCATACGTGTTCCGAAGCGGTTTATGCCTCGAAACACAACATTTCCCCGATTCACCCAATCATCCTGAATTTCCATCAACGCTTTTAATGCCAGATGAAACTTATAAACATGTTTGTGTTTATCAATTTTCGGTTATGAAATAATTTTTATTAAGCATAAATATATAAAGGGTTGTTGTGCATCTTTTTGCATTACAACCCTTTTTTGTTGTGAATAATATAACTGATATTTATTTTCTAATCTTCACATTAGAATAAATCATTATATTCGTGTTTTAACAATCTTTAATTCTAATAAAATGAAAACTAAATTATTTTTGTTATTTGCAATAATTGTAATGAATATGAGCCTTTTAGCACAAGACCAGAACTTTTATATTTATTTATGTTTCGGCCAATCGAACATGGAAGGACAGGGCGAAATAAGTGATCAGGATTTGATTGAAAATGATCGTTTCAAAGTATTACAGTCGCTCGATTGTCCAAACCTTAACCGCGAAAAAGGCAAATGGTACAATGCGCTCCCTCCAACATGTCAATGCCATTCAAAACTTTCGCCTGCCGATTATTTTGGCCGTACAATGATTGAGAAACTACCCGAAAACATAACTGTTGGCGTTATTAATGTAGCTGTTGGCGGTTGCGACATCAGACTTTTCGATAAAGATATTTACATGGACTACGATTCGACTTATGCCGAAGACTGGTTCACCTCGAAAATTAAAGCTTATCAAGGTAATCCCTATATGCATTTAATGGAATTGGCAAAAATTGCTCAACGCGATGGCGTAATTAAGGGCATCCTTTTGCACCAGGGTGAAACAAATACCGGCGACGAAAAATGGCCGCTTTATGTGCAAAAAATTTATGGTGATATGTTAGCCGAGCTATCCTTAAGTGCTGAATCGGTTCCACTTTTGGCCGGCGAGGTGTTGGACGTTGAAGGGAGCTGTTGTGCGAGTATGAATGAAATCATCAATACATTGCCCAATGTTATCCCAAACGCACATGTTATTTCTTCGGATGGTTGTAAAGGGATGGATTATGCGCATTTCGATTCCGAAGGTTATCGCATGCTCGGTAAGCGATATGCCGAAAAGATGCTTTCTATAATGGCGAAATAATTTATCGAATAGGTATTTACATGGTATTTAATGCTTACAAAAGGTGTTTGTCATTATTTGTAAGCAGTTTGAACGTTTTTAGACGTTGTTGATCGAAATTTTTGTTGTTACATAAGCCCGGCAGCTTTGGTCTTGTCGGGTTTTTTTTTGCTCTTTTTCTTGTTAATTGAATAAGCTTGTTTGTATTGTTCGGGTGTTAATCCAGTAAATTTTTTAAACACCGAAAAAAAAGTCGATTTGCTGTTAAAGCCACATTCGTAACCAATAGCTTCAATCGAATAAGGTTTTTTTGGGTCGGTAAGCTGTTGTTTTACTGCTTCTATCCGGTATTCGTTTACAAATTGAAAAAAGTTTTTGCCAAAATATCCGTTAATGGCTTCGGTTATGTGGTGTTTGGGCAGTTTTAATTTGTCCGAAAGCATTTGCATGTTTAAATCGGGGTTCAGAAAAAGGCTTTCGGTTTCAATAATTTTTTTTACTTTTTTTGCAGCTTTTTCGGCTTTTTCTTTGTCGAGTACAGGGTTTTTGTATCGTTCGGTTTTTGTCTTTTTGGGGAAGAGTTCTTGTTGTTTAAGTCCATAAAAGCCAAAAATATATACAAAAAAAAGTAAAGCTGAATAGTTAAAAAGCGATATCGAATAAGTATCGGTAAACACAATATTGAATATTCCCCAGAACAAAACAATAAGGCAATAGGCTATGTAGCTGATAATAATAAACAAAAGCCATGATATTTTTTTGTAAGTATCAATTGTAGAAAATTCGTTTTGTATGGCTTTTTGATGTTTCTTTATTGCTAATGCACTAATGGTAAGGTAAACGGCCCACGAAACAATACCCGAAACACCAAATAAAATTCTGAACCATAACGACTGATCTGTTGAAAAGAATTGTTCGTACCGTTGAGGTTCTTTTAATATCCATGCTGCTATTTTAAATAAGATATAAGGCAATAAATGAAGTAATTGCACTTTTTTTAACCTGAAGCCGGGTTGGCTAACCGATAATATATAAAGGTACAGAGCTGGGTTGAACAGCAGGAACGAATTGGTTAAGAATAGGAAGTTTGGAAACACACTTGCTTCAACGCCAAAGGTCAGAAATTCGATTGCAAGCAAAAAAAGCATACCTGACAATAAACGGTCGGCTTCCGATTTGTTTTGTTTTGTTAAAGTTAACAACCCCGAAAACAGTGCTTGTGAAAATCCTATCCATGCAATTACTTCCATAATTACTTATAATTGCATCAATTTAAGCAATTTTTGCTAAACAATAGTTTCCTTTGGATACTTGTTTTTTAAGTAGTTGTATGTTGCATCTTGTGCCTGTATTTTTGGTAAATCGTTTTCGATACGAATATTTTCCATTTTTGAATTAATTTCGCAAGCTTTAACGTTATCGGCCAGTTGAATATTTAAAATATCAATAAGTTCATTTTTTAGTGCTTCGTCGTAAATTGGGCAAATACATTCAACCCTGCGGTAAAGGTTACGTTTCATCCAGTCGGCCGACCCTATGTAAACTTTAGGGTTGCCATTGTTGTGAAACATGAAAACCCTTGCGTGTTCCAAATAACGATCGATTATGCGAATTACCCTTATGTTTTTACTGAATCTTTTTCCGGTTTTTAAAATACAAGCGCCTCTGATAATTAAATCGATTTTTACTCCTGCTTCGCTGGCGCGGTAAAGCATTTCAACCATGTGTGGATCTTGCAATCCGTTCATTTTTATAATGATATGGCTTTCGTTTCCCGCTTTGGCATTTTCAATTTCGCTGTTGATTAACCTGCCAAATTTCGAAATGAGGTTGAATCCCGATATAAGCAAGTGATTGAATTTTATTTTGGAATTTTGTGATTCGAGGTAGTAAAACATGGTTTTTAAATCGTCGATAATTTCTTCGTTCGAAGTAAACAAACCGTGGTCGCTGTACAAACGGGCTGTTTTTTCGTTAAAATTACCGGTGCCAATGTAGGCCTGATCTTTAGCTTCGGGGTATCGGTTTTTATCGCGAATAATAATGGCAGCTTTGGCATGTACCTTAAGCCCTGGTATGCTGTAAATAATGTTGATACCCGCTTTAGTCATCTCAGCAGCGTATCGCAAATTCATTTCTTCGTCGAACCGTGCTTTCAGTTCAACAAAAACAGTTACTTTTTTTCCGTTTTCGGCAGCATTCATTAAAGCGTTAACAACAGCCGAACGTTCGGCCACCCGATATTGAGTAGCTTTTATTTCGGTTACAGTGTCGTCTTGTGCTGCTTGTTCCAAAAAGCGGAGCAAATGGTCGTAGGTTTGATAAGGCACTGTAAGCAAATAATCCTTTTTATCGATTGCTCTGCTTAGTTTAATGGCTTTATCGAAATCGTGTATGCGTAAGGGCAGTTGTTTTTCGAGTTCGAGCTCAGGCGATAGCGGGTTGGGGAAGCTGAAAAAATCTCTGAAATTGTGGTAAATGCCACCCGGTACCATAATATCGCTTTCGAGCCTGAATGCGTCGGCCAAGTATTTGAGTGCACTTGTGGGCATGGTTCTGTCGTAAAGCAAACGGTTGGGTTCACCCAGTTTCCGCGACGATGATATTTTGCTGATGGCATCAATCAATTCATCTTCTTCGTATTCATCGAATTCAAGGTCGGCATCGCGTGTAACTTTTATGGTGTACCAATTTTTTACTGAATATCCGGTAAAAAGCTTGTTTACATGACGTATAATCACGTCTTCGAGAAACATTATGTAGTATTTGTTATCTGTAGGGCTTAATTCAATAAATCGCGAAATGTTATGGTCGGTGGGTAATTTTATCAATCCGAAACGTTTTTGCCTGTTCAAACTAGTAGAACCTATGGTCGGTTTAATCATCATTTCGAGGATGATATAAACTTGGCCTGTTTTTAAAAAAGGACGAATGCGTTTTTTTGCCAATAACACAGGTTGCAGTGTACTTAAAATCTCGGTCATGAAGATTTCTTTCACTTCGGCAGCTTGTTCGTCGGTTAGTTGGGCGTCGCGGTCAATCAGTATAATGTTGTTTGCTTCTAGCTCGGGTACAATCTCGTTTTCAAAAATATCGTGAAAAACAAGCTGGTAATCGGCTACCGTTTGGTTAATTTTTGCCAGTATCTTTTCGGGCGATACATCTTTAATTTTTCCGGGTATTAATGCAGCATTTTTTAGTAATTGCCTGTAATAACTTACCCTAACTTGGTAAAATTCTTCGAGGTTGTTGGAGTATATTGCCAAAAACTTAATTCGTTCATAAAGTGGTAATGAACGATCTTTTGCTTCGGTTAATACCCTGTAATTGAATGATAGCCAGCTTAAGTCGCGGTTGTGGTATTTGTAATCGCCCTTCATTTGTTATATTGCTTTAGGTTTTGCTAAGATAACTTTAAAAAAATGAAGTTTGTAAATAATTATCGATAATTATTTTTGAGTATCTTCTAATTGGGATAAGGCGTTGGTTTGCAAAGCTTGTTGTCGGTTTTGGCTAAACGCTTGCATTTTTTACAGCTGTATTTTGCTTTATCGGGTGCTGTGCTTTTATCTTTTTTACATTGATTTTTTCCCATCTTTTGGCCAATTATTCTTTTCGTTGTGTGTCAAAAACACATTAACGGGGTAATTGTTTTTGATCCACTCAGAAAAATTTTGGGCATTGTACACGGAGCGGTGTTGACCTCCGGTGCAACCAAAAGCAACAAAAAGGTGATTGAAGCCTCTTTTTAGGTATTCTTCAATTGAAATGCTTACTATTTCGCGAACATTTTTTTGAAATTTCTCTACTTCGGGGTATTGTTCCAGATAGTCGATAACAATTTTATCGAGGCCGGTAAAGGATCGGTATTCGGGCAGCCGCCCAGGGTTTGACAATCCACGGCAATCGAAAACGAAACCTCCGCCGTTTTCGCTCGGATCGTTAGGCACACCTTTTTTATACGAAAAGCTTTGAATACTTATGGTTAATTGGTTTTTGGGCAGAATGAAAGGTTTTGCCCATTCCGATTGGCTAAGTTTTTTTACAATTCTCTCCAATTCGTTCAAATCGATTTCCAATTTTTTGTTGTCGAAAATGTCGCTTAGGTTTTCAATTGCAAGCGGTATGCTCGTTTTAAAGTTTGGCTTTTTTTCGTAAAGTCCCCTAAATCCGTATGCACCCATTGCTTGTAATATTCTAACCAAAACAAAATCATAGTAATAGTGTACAAATTGGGCTTTATCAATATCTTTAGAAATTAAACTGGTGTAGAAATCGAGCAAAGCCTCGTGTTGAGGTTTGTTGAGCTTTGTTTTGGGGCTGTAAAGCAGCGAAGCAACATCGTATTGCAGGGGGCCTCGTCGTCCGCCCTGATAGTCGATAATCCAAGGCTCTTCGTCAACAATCATTATGTTTCGCGACTGAAAATCGCGGTGCATGAAATAGTTGGCAGGTGCTTCGAGCAGAAAATCGGCCAAGGCATTGAAGTCGTTTTCCAAAGCCTGTTCGTCAAAATCAATATTAGCAAGCTTTAAAAAGTTATATTTAAAATAGTTCAGGTCCCACATAATCGATTGCCTGTCGAAACTTTCGCGTGGATAGCATTTGCTATAGTCGATATGCTGGCCAATTGTTTGTATTTTAAGTAGTTGTTTTAGCGATTTCTTGATTAGGCAGAGATTATCTGAATTGTTGGGGTTTAGTTGCAGAATTTGGTACAGGTTGTTGTTGCCTAAATCGCTTAAAAGGTAGTGAAGTTTGTCGGGGGCAATAGCCAATATTTTGGGCACATTGCAGCCATTTTGATGAAAGGTATCGGTGAAACTGAAAAAAGCTTCGTTTTCTTTCAATACAGCATTGTAAGCACCAATTGCAGATGTTTCATTATTGGTAAGCCGGTAATAAATTCGGTCCGAACCCGATTGTGGTAGTGCCTTTACCTCGAGTGCTTCGGTTTTGAAATATTGGACAAAAAGCTGTTTTAATGTTTGTATAGTATTGTTCATCTTTTGTGCTATTTTATAAAAAAATGTAGGCCAAAACTACAGCAATAAGCAGCGAAGGTAGCATGTTAAGTACTTTAATTCTTTTGATGTCCATTATTGAAATGCCTAATCCAACAAGCATCAAGCCACCAACAGCAGTTAATTCGTTAATAATTTCAACAGGCATTAGGTTGCCCAGCCACCATGCTAGTAAAGTGAGCCCGCCTTGGAAAAGTAACAAAGGAAAAATTGAAAACAATACGCCAATGCCCAATGCCGAAGCAAGTGCCAGAGAACTGAAACCATCCATTACCGATTTGGCAACAAGCAGGTCGGAATTTCCCCTTGTGCCTTCATCGAAAGCTCCTAAAATAGTCATCGAGCCCATGCAAAAAAGCAGAAAAGCTGTAACCATCCCTTCTGAAAAAGTTGCGTTTTTCGATTTAATTTTTCGTTTAACCCAATTGCCAAATCCTTCGATGTGATTTTCGAGTTTTGCCCATTCGCCTATAATTGAGCCAATTATAATGCTGAAAATAAGGATAAGCAGTTCTCCTGTTTTCATGGTCATGGTTATGCCAATGTACAAAGTAAACAGCCCAATTGCCTGAAAAATAATTGTGGTGAAACGTTTTGGAAGTTTCGAGTGAAAAAAAACTCCTACCAAACTGCCTGCTATTATTGTCAGCACATTTACGATTGTTCCAAATAGTAACATTTGTTTTTTTGTTAGTTATGGCGAAGATAAGAAAAATGTTTGCTTTTCTAGTAATGACGTACTGTGTCGGAAAAGCTACAATCAAACATTCAGTGGTATAAAATACGATGTTGGTTTTTTTTAATCAAAAGCATGTACTTGTTTGTTATCATCTAATAAATCATATATTTCGAAACCAGTATTTTTCTATTCAAAAATCATAATAAACCATGAAACAAGTATCAAATTCAGTTCAGTTTAAGCAGTTGCTTAACGATAACCCAATGGTATTGGCCTATTTTTCGGGCGAGAATTGCAGTGTATGTAAATCGTTAAAACCAAAAATTGAAATGCTTGTTGAACAGCAGTTTCCTTCGGTACGATTTTTAGAAATTAAAACCGACCAAACCCCCGAGTTGTGTGCTTCGATGAATGTTTTTTCGGTACCTGTAGTGACTTTCTTTGTCGAAGGGAAAGAATACATTCGCGAAGCACGTAATATAAGCACCACCGAATTGGCCAATAAAATGCAGAAAATTGTTGGATTGTTTGAAGAATAAAGTGACTTCGACTATAAATTGTTTGTTATTTCGGGCAATACTTTGCAATTTTCGGCCTTCAAAAAAAAATGGTGTTATACTTATGAATAATATATACGATTTTGAATTGCCTTTTCAGGTTAGAGACTATGAGTGCGATTTGCAAGGTGTTGTTAATAATTCGGTGTACCAGAATTATTTAGAACATACCCGCCATCAGTTTATGCTGTCGATAGGGCTCGATTTTGCCGATTTGTTCAAACGCGATATACTGGCAGTTGTAGCACGTGTCGATTTGGCTTACAAAGTACCTTTGCGCAGTGGCGATAATTTTGTATCGCGATTACGGGTCGAGCATCAAGGGGTCAAATATATTTTTCATCAGGCTATTTACCGCTTGCCCGATGAAAAATTGTGCTTAAAAGGAGTTGTAACAACAACCAGCATTGTTAAAGGGCGCTTGGCAATTTGCGACGAAATTGTTGAGGCCATCAAAAAAGTTGAAAACGAACGCAATCAATAAAAACAAATAAACTGTCGATGCCAAATTTATATGTCATATCGGGATGCAACGGAGCCGGCAAAACAACGGCTTCGTACACTGTGTTGCCCGAAATGCTTCAATGTAACGAGTTTGTTAATGTTGATGAAATTGCCAAAGGCTTGTCGCCTTTTAACCCCGATAGGGCTGCTATTGAAGCTGGCAGGCTAATGCTCAATAAAATGAACAAGCTGGTAGATAAAAAGCACGATTTTGCTTTTGAGACTACTTTGTCGCCACGAAGTTATGTGAATATGGTATCGATGGCCAAAGAAGCCGGTTACCATGTAACATTGCTTTATTTCTGGCTCAATACCGTTGAGCTGGCTATCGAACGGGTAAAAAGCCGGGTTCACGAAGGAGGTCACGATGTGGCAGTTCCTGTGATAAAGCGTAGGTATTCAGCCGGTTTGGTGAATTTGTTTGAACGCTATATCCCTATATCGGATTTTTGGATGATTTTTGACAACTCGGGTATAAGGGCTAGCCTTGTTGCCGAAGGACATTTTAACAATAGTAGAAAAATCAAAAATAATACTATATTTGAGCAAATTTTAAAAACTTATGC
>DAOSWJ010000036.1:8559-16989 GCA_035380005.1 Prolixibacteraceae bacterium
ATAGTAGAAAAATCAAAAATAATACTATATTTGAGCAAATTTTAAAAACTTATGCAGGTGCTAATAAGGGAAAACGAGATTAAAGAAAAAGTACTTGAAGGCCTTAATCTTACATATAAAAGGCTGGTACAAAGCAAAAAAGAGCGCAACCTCGAATTAATAGTATCTCAAAATGGCAAGATTGTAAGAATCAAGCCTCACGAGGTTGAGTCGGATTAATAACTTCACCCAAAACATATTTTAAACGTTAAGCAGGTCTTAAAAATTGTTAATTTTCAAAAAAATATTAACAATTGGTTCATAAATTTATTCTTTGCTCAAAGAATCTTACCCCTGAATTTTTTCTTTTCACTTAGAATTTTCTTGTTCGACAATCTTTTTTCAATTGATGTAGGCGTTGGCTTTGTTGCTTTGCGTGGTTTAATGGGTTTTAATGCCATGGCAATTAAATGCTGAAAACGTTCAATGGCTTTTTCTTTGTTTTTGAGTTGTGAACGCTCTGTTTGGGAGCTAATGATCAGTTCTCCGTTACTGTTGATTTTATTTTTGCAGTATTTTTCAATTTTTTGCTTTTCGCTTTCGGTCAAAAATGCCGATTGCGCAATTTTAAACCTGAGCTCAACCTTCGTGTTTACTTTGTTAACATTTTGACCACCGGGGCCGCCACTTCGCGAAGCCGAGAATTCCAATTCGCTTTCGAGTTGTTTGTTATGCAGTATATAATTGGTTTTACGCATATTCATTTAATAATATTTGGGCGAGATCAAGTGCATTGTCCAAATCGTTATGGGCACCAAAACCAAAAAAAACCATTAAAAAGTTTTTGGTTTGTAAACTTACCGATGTACGTACAGAATCGCTGGTCGGACTGCCAAATGCTCCTTTGTTATCGCGCAAAACAGGCAAGTTCTCAATGTTGAATTCGCCACGGCCAATGGCCTGGTATGGTTCGTTTGCTTCGCCTATGCCCAAGCGAATTGTCCCGTCAATTTTTTCAGAATCGTAGCCTCCAATTGAAAAACCGGTTGTGGCCGAAACAAGGTTCACAATGTCGACAACATTGTTGATTTGGTATAAGCTGTTGCCTTTTACAACCCGTCGCATAAGTGCTTCGGCCGACAGGCGGTACCGGGCCGGATCTTTCCCCAAAGCACGGTAAGCCTTTCTTGAGCTGTTTATGGCTGCTTGTTGGCTAATTTCGTCAATACCAACGCTGTTGCGTAGCTTTGTGCTCAGTTCTTCAATTTTGTTCCATAAAGCTTCGTTGTGTTCCGAAATTTTAACTGAACAATCAATTGTACGCAGCTCTATTTGCGGCCATTTATCGGTAAAAGCTTTGTCAATTTCTATGGTAGTCATAATTAAATAGCTTCGGTTAAGCGTTTCAATAATTTAAATTCTTCGGAACTGGTAAACGGACTTAGTGCAGTAAGTACTGTTTTATGGTAGTTATTGATCCATTCAATTTCGGTTCTATTTAGTAATAGTTTGTTTATCAGTCGGGTATCGATGGGGTAGCGGGTAAGGGTTTCAAATTTGTAAAAAGTGCCAAACTGGTTGTTCTCGGCCTCGATGCAATGTATTAAGTTTTCAATGCGGATGCCATATTCGTTGGTGCGGTATAGTCCGGGCTCGTTCGATAGAATGTTGCCCGGTCGCAAAGCCTGGCTGTTCAGGTCGGGCCTTATGCTTTGTGGACCCTCGTGAACGTTCATAAATGCGCCAACGCCATGCCCTGTTCCATGTCCGTAATTTAAATTTGCATTCCAAAGAGCAGCACGTGCCAATACATCGAGGTGGCAACCGCAAGTTCCTTTTACAAAATTAATGGTGCTTAAGGCTATCATTCCTTTTAAAACCAATGTAAAGTCGTTTTTCATTTGTTCACTTACAGGGCCTAAAGCAATTGTACGTGTGATGTCGGTTGTGCCATATTCGTATTGTCCGCCCGAATCGAACAGTAATATGCCTTCGGGCAAGAGCTCGTTTGCAGTGTCGGGGGTAACTTTAAAATGAACAATGGCTCCATGGTTACGATAGCCCACTATCGGGAAAAAACTTTCGCCAATAAAACCGAATTTTTTAGCTCGGCATTCCTTTAGCTTAAGTGCTACATCGTTTTCTGTTATTTTTTGTTTGCCAATGTTTTGTTCAAGCCAAAGATGAAAATCGAGCAAGGCTAACCCGTCGTTAACATGGGCCTTTTTCATGCCTTCTATTTCGGTGCTGTTTTTTACCGATTTGAGTATGGCAGGCTCCGATAGTTGTTCAATTAAGAAATTGTTTTGTGCAAGCGTTTGATAAATGCTGAAGTTTGCCCTGTTTGGGTCAATCAGTATTCTTTGTTTTTCGATTTTTTGTAACTCGCTGTAAAAATTATTGTAATCGAGCACTTCAACACCATCGTCTTTTAATTCAGAAAGTGCCTCGTGCGTGAATTTGTTGGGATGGATGAAAAGCTTCGCTTTGTGGTCCGAAATAATACCATAGCCCATAACAACAGGGTTGCACTCAACATCTGCACCCCTTATATTGAAAGTCCAGGCCAAATCGTCGAGTGCTGAAATAATTATACAATCGGCCTCCGATTTATGCATTGTGTTGCGCAGTTGCAATATTTTTTCGGTTCGAGATATGCCTGAGTAGTTTATCGGGTGCAAAAAAGCTTTGGCATTGGGAAGCGAAGGACGGTTCTTCCATAAAGCATTAATTAAATCGATATTGTCTTTTGTTTTAATACCTTTTTTATCGAGTGTAAGTTTTAGTTGCAGTATCTCGGAGGCAGAATAACATGTTCCGTCAAAACCAACAATGTTGCCGCTTTCGAGGTTTTCGTAAAGCCACCGATCAAGCGAAATGGCCTCTGGCTCGCGTGCTTTCATCATTTCAACACCTGTACCTTCAAGCTGTTGCCCGGCTTGTAAATAATATCGCGAGTCGGTCCAAAGCAATGCTTGTTCTTGGGTTATGGCCATAAAACCAAACGATCCGGTAAAGCCCGAAAGGTAATCGCGTGTTTTCCATCGGTCGGGAACGTACTCGCTCATGTGTGGATCCGATCCGTTAATCAAGTAGGCCGACAAGCCATTTTCGAGCATTAATTCTCTAAGCTGTTTTATTCGAATGCTAAAGATGTTATTCATTTTGTAAATGTTTAATAATGTTTTTGACCGATTCGAATGGGATGTCGTTGAGGTCAATGCTATTGGGCTTGATAAAAATAAACCCAGTAATATCGTCGTGCGGTTTAATATTTTCTAAATTGTCGAATTTACATGTAAAAACTATATCAACAGTGTGCACAATGGTACCTGAAAAAAGGTATTGGTTGGCAAAGCTTCCAAAGTAGCTTATGCTCTGCGGTTCAATGTCGAGTTCTTCTTTCATCTCGCGCAGTAATGCTGTTTCGGCATTTTCGCCCGGATCGACAAAACCGCCGGGTAAATCGAGTTTTCCCATAAATGGCTCAATACCCCTTGTGCTGAGTAGAAGTTCGCCTTTGTTGTTAAAAATTAATGCGGTAACGGCAGCTGCCGAATTAAGGAAAAAATGGAAGCCGCACTTTTCGCATTTAAACGAAAGCTCAGTATTGTTGAATAAACCTTTCGATGAGCAACGAGGGCAATATTTGTAATGGTTTTCGGGGTTTGTGTGCATGTTCTTCGTTATTTTTTTTGACCAACAAAATAGTCGTTTTTATCGGCAAAAAGCACGTTAAAAGTAGTTAGGCTGCCATAAGCACGTGTAATATATTGTTGTAGTTCTACTTTTTCTTCTTCCGAAAGGCTGGTGTGGCTATTGATATTTTGCTCAAGCACACGCAACCTGTCGCGGATCATTACAATTTTATGGAAAAACACTTCCATTGGTACTTCTTTCCCTTGTAATTCGGGGTTTGCAGGTTTCATTTCCAAAATGCCACCTTTCCATTTGTCGGCAATTTTAACAGTATGAGTAATTCCCTGGTATTTATCGAGCACAAATGAAACGGCTTCTTCAACTTCGGCAAGGGTTAATCCTGTACGTGGAGCATTTTCTGGTGCTTCCAAAACTCTCAGGTCGGGGTTGTATTTGGTAAGCTCGATTTTGCCACCCCGTTCAAAAAAAATTTCGTAAATGGTTAAATGCGATTTGCTTACAATGCCTTCGCCATAAGCCGGATGTTTTACCCTTGTTCCAACAGCTAATTCTTCCATATTGTTATGTTTTATTTTATTAGTATTTAATTTTTGAGCATCAAATATACAGATTTTATATAAGCGGTTGTTTAAGAATTTTATTGTAATAATTGAAAAAGCATGAACAATTTCTTTGGTTTAACCAATAAAAAAAATCTACATTTGCAGCCATTATGAAAGGTTTAACCAATTCACTCCGAAGGTTTAATATATGGCGGGTAAAAAGTATACCCGAACGAAGTTTTGTTGTGTTTTTGAGTTTTGTGGTTGGCTTAGTAAGTGGTTTAGCTGCCGTTTTGCTCAAAAACCTTATACATTTTTCTATTGAAATGCTCGAAGATAACTTCTTGTCGAGAGGAGCTTACCTGTATTTGGTTTTTCCGATACTAGGAATAACGATAACCTATTTATTTGTAAAACATATAATTAAAGACAATATTGGGCATGGTGTAACACGTGTTTTGTATGCCATTTCGAAGAATAATAGTTTCTTGAAACCACATAACACTTGGTCGTCGATGTTGGCAAGTACAATAACCATAAGTTTTGGCGGATCGGTTGGTGCCGAGGCTCCGGTTGTGCTTACTGGTTCTGCTATTGGATCGAACCTTGCCCGTTTATTTAAGCTGAATTACAGGCAAATAACACTGATGTTGGGATGTGGTGCAGCGGGTGCTGTTGCAGGTATTTTTAAAGCACCGCTTGCCGGATTATTGTTCACCATTGAAGTGCTGATGCTTGATTTAACAATGGCCTCATTGGTGCCGTTAATGATTTCGGCTGTAACTGCTACTACTGTAGCTTATTTTTTAATGGGCAATAGTGTTTTGTTTACTTTTAGTCTCGATCATGCATTTACTGTCGAGAATATTGGTTATTACATTATTTTGGGGCTTTTTTGTGGTTTAATATCGGTTTATTTTACCCGTATAACATTGTACTCCGAAAAGCTTTTTAAGAATATTAACCGACAGTGGAAAAAAATTCTTTTCGGTGGAGGACTGCTTACTTTATTGGTTTTTGTTTTTCCTTCGTTATGGGGCGAAGGATATAATTCAATAAGTACAATTATACATGGCAACGGCAGTTCGTTGTTACAAAATACACTCTTAAAAGGAATTTCCGATAACAGCATACTGTTTTTGCTAACCTTATTTTTGGTTTTGTTGCTTAAAGTTATAGCAATGGCTGCAACAAACGGTGCTGGTGGTGTTGGTGGTATTTTTGCACCTTCGTTATTGGTGGGCAGCTTTGCCGGATATTTTTTGGTGGCATCGTTGAACCATTTTTTTACGTTACAACTGCCCGAAAGTAATTTTGCACTGGCAGGTATGGCCGGGGTAATGGCCGGGGTAATGCATGCCCCAATGACTGCAATTTTCCTTATTGCAGAAATAACAGGAGGCTATGACCTTTTTTTACCTTTAATTATAACCGGAACAATATCGTACATTACAATAATGTTGTTCGAGCCGCATTCAATCTATACTAAACGATTGGCCATGCGTGGTGAGCTGTTGACTCATCATAAAGACAAAAATGTGCTGATTATGCTTAATACAGAAAAACTGGTTGAAAAAGAGTTTGTGGCGATAAACGAAAATTTCACCTTGCGCGATTTTGTTAAAAAGGTGCCCGAGTCGAAACGCAATATTTTTCCGGTGTTAGACGATGAAGAAAAATTGGTTGGAGTAGTTTTAATGGAGAATGTTCGTCCTGTGATTTTTAATCGCGAATTGTACGATTCTACAATGATAACCGATTTCATGATTGCACCTCCGGCTGTTGTTGAAACTAATGAAAGCATGGAGTCGGTAATGAAAAAATTTAATGCCAGTAAGGCTTGGAATTTGCCTGTTACTCAAAATGGCAAGTATATTGGTTTTCTGTCAAAATCGAAAATTTTTAACGAGTACCGCGATATGCTCATCCACTTTTCCGACGAGTAATTGATATTATCACACTATTAAAAGCTCCTTTTTTATATTTTTGTATAATGATAGAGTTAAAAGAAAAATATAAAACACCTTCTGAATTTGCTGATTTTATAGGACTTGAATACGCATGCTCTACATCAGACAAACACAAAAAAGATAACGGACAATTCTTTACTCCCAAACAGATTGCTGACTTCATGGGAAATCTGGCATCTTCAAAATCAAATATAATTTCAATTCTTGACCCAGGTTGTGGCACAGGAATTTTGACTTGTTCATTAATCGAAAAACTGATTCAAAAATCAGATATAACTAAAATTGAATTATCTCTATTCGAGACCGATGAAAATGTTTTATCGGTTACTCAAAAAGTAATTGATTTTTTGGCTTCATGGCTGGCAGAGAGAAATATTCAATTAAAATATCAAATCAATCGAACTGATTTTGTAATTGAAAATTCAAAAGTGTTTAATATTTCAACTTTGTTTGGATTTGAAAAAGTGAACCAGTTCGATTATATAATTTCGAATCCACCATATTTTAAAATCTCAAAAACCGACAAAAGAGCAATTGCTGCAAAAGAATTAGTATATGGACAACCAAATATCTATTCTTTGTTTATGGGTGTTGCTGCCAAATTACTGAAACAAGACGGAGAACTAATTTTTATAACTCCAAGAAGTTTTGCTGCAGGAAATTATTTCAAAGCTTTTAGACAATCTTTCTTCAACGATGTAAGTATCTCGAATATACACATCTTTGAATCCCGAAATAAAATGTTCAAGAATGATAACGTTCTTCAGGAAAATATTATTCTTCGGGCAACAAAACAGTCAAACGCAGAAATAAAAATCACTGTTTCTGAATGTGATAAAGGTTTGAACAACCCAACAGAAAAGGTATTTAAAACCAATTCATTAATAGATTTAAAATCAAAAGATAAGGTTCTGTTTATTCCTTCAAACGATAAGGAAACAAACACAATTGAAATCTTTAAGAAGTGGCAAAATACACTTAATGATTTCAATATTCAAATATCTACCGGCCCCGTTGTTGCTTTTCGGTGTACAGAATTTCTAAAATCGGAAGGCACAATAAATGGTTTACTTTCTCCATTAATTTGGTTGCATAACATTAAAGAAATGGAATTTATTTATCCACTTCAAAAAGGAAATAAACCAAGTCTGATTGTTAATTCTGAGGAATCAAGAAAAGTTTTGCTTAAAAATAAAAACTATATTTTACTTCGCCGATTTAGTTCGAAAGACGATAAAAGTAGGTTGGTTTGTTGTCCATTTTTCTCTTCAAATTTTGAAACTGAAATGGTTGGATTTGAAAACCATCTAAATTATATACATCGTCCAAACGGAGATTTATCGGAAAATGAAATCTGGGGAATTTCGGCACTCTACAGTAGTAGTTTGTTTGATACCTATTTCAGGACTTTTAATGGCAATACTCAGGTTGGAGCAACTGAATTGAAACAAATTAAAATGCCGCCTTTAGATGATATAATTTTAATTGGTAGTAAAATAAAAGAATTTAATAATCCCGAAAAGCAGGATATTGATACAATTGTTAATGAAGTCCTTTTAGATAAACCTTATGTCAAAAATACAAGAAGCACAGGTAATTTTGCGAGAGTTGGGGTTGCCTGATGCTCAACAAAATGAAATTTCTGGTTACACATTACTTGCTTTATGCAACATCAAAGTAAATGATAAGTGGTCAAAGGCTTTCAGACAAAGCCACGGTGTTTCCAAAGGGATAATGAATTTTATTTCTGAGAATTATCAAAAGGAATATGCTCCAAATACCAGAGAGACCTTTAGGAGACAAGTTCTACACCAATTTGTACAAGCTGGAATTGCCGATTATAATCCTGATATTCCAGATTTACCAGTAAACAGTCCTCGTGCACATTATGCAATTTCTGAGATTGCTCCTGAAACAATAAAATCTTACAGAACAAGAAATTGGAAAAAAGCATTAGAAAACTTCACTTCTAAAATTGGAGCATTAAAGGAGAAATACAGCAAAGACCGTGAGATGTCCAGAGTTCCGTTAAAACTTTCAGATGGTAGAGTTTTAATGTTATCGCCTGGAAAACATAATGAAGTTCAGGCTGCTGTGGTTGAAGAGTTTGCTTCTCGATTTGCACAAGGTTCAACTTTGCTTTATGTAGGAGATACTGAGAATAAGGATTTACACATTGATAAGGAAACACTTGAAAAGATTGGAATCCCGATTACAGAGCACAGTAAGTTACCTGACATTGTGATTTATAATGAATCAAAAAATTGGTTGTATTTAAT
>DAOSWJ010000037.1:0-16350 GCA_035380005.1 Prolixibacteraceae bacterium
AGCAATTGACACGTGTTGAGCTGGTTGCTGAAGAGTTCGAAAAAACACCTAAGAAAAATATTAAACGTTTTCTATATACTTAAAAAAACGATTATGACCGATAATTTTCCTCCACTTGTTTTGGAATGTCCCGAGTGTGGCGAACGTTATTTGATACCTAATCCAAAAAATAAACCATCGGAAAGCAGAACCGTTTTCTCCGATGGTTTCTTTTTTGACGAATATCAGTGGCGTGTACCCTCTATAATTGGCTGTGTAACTTGTGAACTCGGGTTCTTTCCCGAAAATGGCAAGCTAATTGCTGAACCAACGCTCGATGAGTTTAATGAAAAGTGGATAGATACCAAAAAAGCACAAGCGCCACAGGCAGGCGTGTTGGCACTTGAATTGAGGGCGCGAAGAGATATGCTTGTCGATAAAGAAGTAGCCATTAGAACTGAGCTGTGGTATGCAGGAAACCATACCGCATTAGGGCAAAAAATGTTGCTCAATAATAAACGTTTTAATCAGTTTTGGTTCGAAAGTCTAATAAAACTTGAGGAATTATTGCCACATTCAAATTTGGATAAACTTTTGCTTAAAGCTGAAATCAACCGACAACTAGGTTTTTTTGAAAAAACTATTTTTCTTTTAGATAATGCAAGCAATGTTATTGCTCAAAGAATAATAGCTGAGTCTTTACTTGAAAATCGAAAGCCTTTCACATTATAAAGTATTATATATGAATGGTGTTGCAATTTTTTATAACTTTGATTAGAATTTGTTTATGTAAAATATTTCGATGAATATGCAAGTGCAAAAAAATATCGGCCAAAAAATTCAAGCAATAAGGGAGGCAAGGATGATAAGCGTTAAAGAACTTGCTTTGCGATCGAATATTTCATTAGATCAAATACTTCAAATAGAAGACAATCAGATTGTTCCTTCGTTAGCGCCATTAATACGAATAGCACGTTCGTTAGGGGTTAGCCTTGGAGCTTTATTAGACGATACAGAGCAACTTGGCCCGGTTGTTACATTGGCCGAAGAAAAAAATAATGGAGCTGTATTTTCGAATAAAAACCAAAAGTTTGTTTCCCATATCGAATTTTTTGCTCTTGCCGGTAATAAATCGGGTCGGCACATGGAGCCGTTTCTTATCGATTTAAAACCGCTTGGCGATACTTGTGAATATGCACTTTCGTCGCACGAAGGCGAAGAATTTATTTACGTACTCGAAGGGACCATCGAAATTAATTATGGGCGCGAAAAATATCTGTTGAATACAGGTGACAGTATATATTACGATTCAATTGTAAACCACCACGTACATACAAAAGGCAATATGCCATCGAAAATATTGGCAGTTGTTTATACACCCATATAAAACTTTTAACAATGAAAACCGAAAAGCCTGTAACATTAGCTCATTTTTTTGATAAAATGATTCATGAAAACCCCAAACAAGTAATTTCAACTTTTAAAGATGAAATAAATGTGTTTACTATTGATGAGTTAAACCACAAAGCCAATTTACTTGCCAAAGGGCTCGTTTATATTGGTGTTGGTAAAGGAACTCCGGTTGCTTTGGTATTATCGGGCACTACAAATTGCCTTACTTTTGTAGTTGCTTTGTCGAAAATTGCTGCTGTAGTGGTACCTTTAAGTAACGATATTGATGCTTACAAGTTTTCAAATATTTTAAAAATTGGCAAAATAAATACAGTAGGGTTTTATGCCGATCAATTCCTTGAACGTTTTAAAAAAGTGATTCCAAACTACCTTGAAAGTGAAAGGGGCTACATCAATAACAGTACATTTCCTAACCTTAAAAACGTTGTAACTTTTGGGAGTATTAAAAACAGAGGAATTTTTACTACCCGCGAACTGATGTTGCTTGGTGAGCATACCGACGATTTCGAAATAGAAGAGTTATCGGCTCATATTTCTCCCGACGATGTTTTTATCCGTTCCTTTAGCTATAACCAAAAGAACAAGTTAATTATTACCGAAACTACCCATGGTGATATCATAAACGAACATTTTTCAATTTCGGCCTTGCAAAATTTTATTTTAAATGCTGTTTAAGTATTATTTGACGTCAAGTACCCCTTTATGTTTAATTGCCTAGATGTTTTGCACATCTAAGTAATTGGTCAAATATGGTATAATTTTTCATTTACTAGTTGTAGGTAAACGTTTACTATACAAAAACCGTATTTTACATGCTGTATTTTTATAAAAGATTGATAAACAGGCGAATAAAACAAAAAAAATGAATATTTGCACTTTTTAGTCACATCTATTCGCACGTTCGTCACATAAAATGGTGCGTTCATAAAAAATACTTAAAAGTCTTAAATAAATATTTGACTTTGGCTAAAGGCTTAGGGTAACTTTGCAATAAACGCTTTAATCCCCAATTGGATTTGTTTAAATGCAAAATTTAAGGTCATGAACACATTGATTAAAATAAGCCTTTCGTTGTTGATTTTTATTGCCTCGTTAAATTTATTTGCCGGCAACAACGAAACCATTAAGTCGGCGCAGGTAACATATATTGCCAATAGTGGATTTATTGTGAAAGTTGGATACAACAAGGTAATGTTCGACGGATTGTTCCAAAATGGTATGAACCGTTATCTTGAGCCAAGTGAGCAAACAGTCGATCTAATAAAAAATGGTTTGAACCCTTTCGATGATATCGACTTGGTTTTTGTTTCGAGTTTTCATGCCGATAAATTTGACCCTTACGTAGCAACACAATTTATGTTGCACAATAAGCATGTTAAAATGTTGGCCCCGCAACAAGTAATTAATAAAATGAAAATATTTACCGCCGATTTTCCCAAGATTGAAAAGCGTATTGTAGAAACCACTCCTATGGCTAACCATTACGATAGGATTATTTTGGGCGATTATGAGGTATTTGCTTGTAATATTAAGCATGAAAAAATTGAAAACGACCATGTTGAGAATATCGGTTTCTTGGTTAATGTTAATGGTGTAAAGGTTTTTCATTCAGGCGATTCCGATGCATCAACTTTGAGCGATTTAAGAGGAATAAACCTTGCCGATATTGGGGTTGATATAGCTTTTTTGAACGATAAATTTGGTGTTGGTCGTGCCGCTAAGCAAACCAATAAGATTGTTAATGCCCGGTACAACGTGCTTATGCATTTCGAAAAATATATAACAAACAGTACACTCGATGCTTTTGCCGATAAAACCAAACTACACCCGAAACCTCATATTTTTAAAATTCGTAATGAATATCAAGATTTCTATATTAGCGATTATGAAATTAATAGCTATAACGAAGATTTGAGCCTCACGTTCCTGAAATAAGTTTTTTAATGTTAGTTTGTTTGAAACCCTGCCAGATGGCGGGGTTTCGTTTTTTATACTTTTTGAGAAATAGTTTCTTTTGTAAAATATTTAGCTTATTTTTAATGGCAAACTCACATATATAATAATGACAATCTCACAAAAACAAATTGAATTTGAACGACAATTGGATATTTCTCTGTTAAGGCAGTTTAAAAAGTATGGAAATATCGAATTGTTGTCAGAAGCTTATGATAGGTATGTGCCTTTGGTGTATGGACTTGCTTTTAACCGTTTGCAACAGAATAAGTTTGCTCAAAAGGTTGTTATTTCAGTGTTTGAGCAATTGACTGTTGCCGCTGTTCAGGCCAATATTGATAATTTGCGTGATTGGATTTTCGAATCGACTTCGAAATGTTGTGAAAAAGTTAAGCTAAATGAGCACAAATAAAGGCTCCTGTTGGATTTTGATTGCAATTTAAAACCTATTTTATGAAAGGCAGAACTGAAAAGAACGAATATTTTAACCTCATATATCGATACCTCGAAGGTCAACTTAGCAAAGCTGATAAAAATGATTTTAATAATTTTTTGGAGAGCGATTTGTTTTTGTCCGAAGCGATGAAGGCTTATCAAAAAACACCACGTAAGTTAGCATACAGGAACATCGAAGCAATTGATTATGTAAACGGACGTATAAGGAAACATGTTCCTTTATATGCTTTTGTTTCTCTGCTTTTTGTCGTTCTTATTGTTGCTGCATTTGTTTTATGGTCAGTTATTCCTGATTTGAAAAAAACGGAGCAAAGCAATATCAAACAAAACAATATCGATAGCCCAATTGTGCCTGATACTTTACTTTTTGAACATGTTCCCGGTATTGCCGATTCAATGTTTCATAATACTGGTGACAGTATTCCTTCTGTCGATACATTAATGGATGTTGTTCGTGATGAAGAAAAATTATTAGAAACCAATGCAGATCAGCCCAAAAAATCAAATGTTGTAAAGAAAAAACCTTCAACACCGAAAAGGGTTGTTTATGAGCCCATTGAGCCTTTGGTCCCAATTCCGACAGATATCTCACAAAACAAAGATTCAACAAAGATTAAATCGCTTGATTTATCGTTTTGAATTCAATACCTTGAAATAAATAAAAAAACTGTTGCATCGTAGTAGATACAACAGTTCTTTTTATTGTGATAGCTTTTAGTTAAGCTTCTTTTTGTTGTTTTACAATTTGAAGGTTCAGTTCGTCCAATTGTTCTTGTGCGATAGGAGCAGGAGACTCGTTCATAACATCACGGCCGGCATTGTTTTTAGGAAAAGCAATAACGTCGCGTATTGAGTCGAGTCCTGCAAAAAGGCTTACCAAGCGGTCGAAACCAAAAGCAATGCCTGCATGAGGCGGTGCACCGTATTTGAATGCATTCATAAGGAAGCCAAATTGTGCTTTTGCTTGTTCGGGCGTGAAGCCAAGCAGATCGAACATTTTTGATTGCAATTGACTGTCGAAAATACGAACCGAACCACCGCCAATTTCAACGCCATTGATAACCAAATCGTATGCATTCGCTCTAACTTTACCCGGTTGACTGTCGAGTAGGTCAATATCTTCGGGTTTTGGTGAGGTAAATGGGTGGTGCATGGCATGGAACCGTTTAGTGTCGTCGTCCCATTCGAGCAAAGGAAAATCGACAACCCAAAGCGGTTTGAAATTATTCTTGTCGCGCAAGCCCAGTTGACGGCCCATTTCAAGCCTAAGTTCGCACATTTGCAATTGCGTTTTGGTTTGTTCTCCCGATAAAATTAGCAGCATGTCGCCGGGTTTGGCATTGCAAAATTCTGCCCATTTTTTCAGATCATCGTTATCGTAGAATTTGTCAATCGACGATTTGATGCTTCCATCGGTATTGTATTTTACATACACCAATCCTTTTGCGCCAATTTGCGGCTTTTGTACAAATTTGGTAAGTTCATCGAGCTGTTTGCGGCTGTATTCCGAAGCTCCATCCACTTTAATTGCAACAATATATTCGGCATTATTGAAAATGGCAAAATCTTTTCCTTTGGCAATGTTGGTTATATCGTTAAAAATCATGTCGAAGCGGGTATCGGGTTTGTCGCTTCCATATTTGTTCATAGCATCGGCATACGACATGCGCGGGAATTCGCCCGGATCAATGCCCTTGATTTCTTTAAAAAGGTGACGAGCAAGGCCTTCGAATGTTTCGAGAACATCGTTTTGTTCAACAAACGACATTTCGCAGTCGATTTGAGTAAACTCGGGTTGGCGGTCGGCCCTAAGGTCTTCGTCGCGAAAACATTTTACAATTTGGTAGTAGCGATCGAAGCCGGCAACCATAAGCAGCTGCTTGAATATTTGCGGGCTTTGTGGAAGAGCATAAAATTCGCCGGGGTTCATTCGCGATGGTACCACAAAATCGCGTGCACCTTCGGGCGTCGATTTTATAAGAACAGGGGTTTCGGTTTCGATAAAATTCATCGAATCGAGATAGTTGCGGGTAAGAATGGCCATTTTCGACCTTAAAACCAGGTTTTCGCGAACAGCATCGCGGCGCAGGTCGAGGTAGCGGTATTTCATTCTAAGTTCATCGCCACCATCTGTATCGTTTTGGATGGTAAAGGGTGGTACCTCTGAAGGGCTTAGTACGTTTATTTCTAAAATATCTATTTCAATATCGCCGGTAAGCATTTTTGCATTCTTGCTTTGGCGTTCGAGTACTTTTCCAATAACCTGAACAACAAACTCGCGCCCAAGTTCTTCAACAGTTGCTTTGAGCGTGTCGGGGGCTTTTTCGTCAACAACAAGCTGAGTTATGCCGTACCTGTCGCGCAGATCAATGAAAGTCATGCCACCAAGGCGTCGTACCCTTTGTATCCAACCGCTTAAAGTAACTGTTTGGTTAATGTTTTCAATTCGTAGCTCACCGCAAGTATGTGTCCTGTACATATTTTTTCATTTATAATTTCAGGGTGCTAAAATATAAAGAATGCAGAAATTTAATACCGTATTGATGTCATTTTAATAAGAAAAGGAAGCATAACAGATAAATATTAGCTTCCTTTTTAGACTTTTAATGTGCATTCCCTAAAACAAATCCCTAAAATACTCCTTTGTAAAGTAAAACAAACGATATTAAAAACATTCCCCAAGTGATCAATGTCGCACCAATCAGAAGAAGTGTTAACGGGTTTGTTTGTGAAAATAATTTCCCAACACTTGTTCTAGTCATTTTTCTTTTTACTTTAAATAATTAATAAAAAATGCTTAATCAATAAGCGTAAAACTAAATAAAATAATGAAAAAAACAACTGTTTTATATTATATTATGAAGTTTTAAACATTAAAAATTCTTAAATGCTTTAAGTTAACGTGTTTGTTTATAGTGCGAAGCATTTTGTTTATTGGTTTTGTGTATATAGTTAACTAAAAAAATGCATAATTGATGTTGAAAAGTTTTTAGGCAATAATGTGTATCTAAGTGATTGTATTTAATTTCTTTTGTGCATTTTGCATTGAAATATATCCGATTTAAAAATGATTGAACCATTTTCGCATCAATATTTTATGAAGAAAGCAATTGATGAAGCTCAACGTGCTTTCGATTTAGGCGAAATACCCATTGGTTGTGTTGTTGTTTGCAAAGGGCAAATTATTGCCAGGGCCCATAACCTAACCGAAACACTGAACGATGTAACCGCTCATGCCGAAATGCAAGCAATTACTGCAGCTACTAATTATTTGGGCGGAAAGTATCTTCCCGATTGTACTTTATACGTAACACTTGAGCCCTGTGCAATGTGTGCCGGAGCCTTGGGGTGGTCGCAATTGGGTACTTTAGTGTATGGCGCTCCCGATTTAAAACGAGGTTACGAAAAGTTGGCACCAACAGCTTTGCATCCCAAAACAACAGTTATTAAAAATATAATGGCTAACGAAGCAGCCGAACTGCTCAAAAAATTCTTTGTTTCAAAACGTTAAGCTTTTGCCTTTATTCATTTTCAAATAAAATCTTATTTGTTAATAGTTGGTTTATTTTGCCTTTTATATTGAAATTCTCAATAAATTAGCAAGCGATAATACAATAATTTTTATTGTTATAAATTTTACCCCAAAATTTAAGCTTATGAAACCATTATTTTATTTTTTGACGGTTCGTGTTTACACCTCCGAAATGATGGAGTTTTATAAAGACGATCCGAAGATTGGATCCAAGGAGAAACCATATCAGGCTGAAGTGTTCAGTGAAATTATTTCTCCTTATGCAAAGTTCTATGGGCCTCAAAAGAACATTCTAATTTTTGAAAGCAACTGTGTTTATCAGTGGGAATTGGAATCGTCGGACGGAAGGCCGCTTACTTTTTCTAAATCGGACGATGCTCCTGAATTGGATATGGTTATGATAACCGATTCGCCATCGAACCAAAAATGGAGAAAGATTTTAAAAGATGCCCCCGAAATGCAATTTGATGGCAAAATCAGGGTTAAAAGCAAAAGCCCCGATAAAAACGTATTTCAATTACAAACAACCGATAACTTAACCGATGGAGGCAAAGTTAAATACTCCTTATTTTTCGAGTTCGAACATAATGGAGTAATTAAATATGCGGTTATCGATCCTTTTGTCGATACATGGCCGCCACCTCCTCCTCCAGTAGGATAGCATTAAATTTATTTCTAATGAGATTATTTTTACTTGTATTATTGCTCTTAATAATAACCGGGGGATGGGGTTCATCGCCCGGTTTTATCGATTCAATCAAAGCGCAAATTGAGCGTCCCGACATCAGCGATTCAGATAAAACCCACAATTTATTGCAGCTGTGTTATTATGCAGTTGATAACCCTGTTGAAGGTTTAAGGTATGGACAACTGGCACTTGATTTAGCTCAAAAAACCGGGCATAAGATTCACGAAGCTTATGCGTATGGCTACATAGGAATGCAAGAATCCCGTTTGGGCAATAACCTGAAAGCGACTGAATCCTATATCAATTCGGCAAATATCTTTCGCGAATTGGGTGAAGTTCATCAAGAAGGTTATGCTTTGGCTTCAATTGGTTCTGCCTTTCAACAGCAAGGCGATAACATTAATGCCCTTAAATACCTTAAACAAGGCTTACAGCTTTTTCAGGCTTATGGCGATACCCAGCAAATTGCCAATTGTTACCTCAATATTGGTGAAACCTTTCGGAGGGTAAACATGCCCGATAGTGCAATTATTTATTTCAACGAAGGAATAGCTGTTGTTAGCTCTTTTGAAACAGGAGATGACTATCAGAGTGCCCTAACATTGCATACTTTAATCGGAAACATGGGTATTATTCATGTGCTAAAGGGGGAATATGCTTATGCCGAAAAGGAATTAATAAAGGCAACTCATTTTTTTGATTCGGTAAACGATCCGTATCGTAAATCGGTTTATTATGCCGAACTTGGTAAGCTTCATTTTGCCATGGGCAACGCTACATTAGGTGAGAAAAAGATTGAGGAAAGTTATCAAATTGCTGAGTCTGCTGCGCTGAAAGAACAAATCAGGGATTTTAGTCACGACTTATCGAAAATATATGAGAGCCAACAAAAGTATGCCAGTGCATTGAAGTATTACAAACAATACAAAATGTACGACGATAGCATAAAAAATGTTGAAACAGTAAGGCAAATGGAACAACAACAAAGCCAGTTTGAGCTCTCAAAAAAGGAAGAACAGATTTCAATACTCAATAAAGTAAATAAACTTCAACGTAATTTGGCTTTTGTGCTGTTGTTAGCCATTGTAATTTTTGTAGTAATGGTATCGGTATTGTTTAGGGCATACCGAAACATAAAAGCCAGTAATTTAATTATATCTCAACAAAAGCAATTGGTTGAAAAGCGCGAAATTGAAAAAGCACTCTTACTCAAAGAGCTTAATCACAGGGTGAAAAATAACCTACAAATGGTTTCGAGCCTTTTGAACCTTCATGCACGCCAATTAAAAGATCATCCGGCAGCCGAGGCATTAATGGCTGGGCGTTATCGGGTTGAGGCCTTAACGCTTATTCATCAAAAGCTATATCGCGACGATGTGGATACAAAAATTGATATTCAGAACTATATCGAAGATTTATCGAAAAACCTGGTGCTGAATTTTGGCCCTGAATTTACGCTTGATTTAAAGCTTGAACCTTTGATTCTTAAAATCGATAAAGCTATCCCTTTGGGTTTAGTTATGAATGAGTTAATTACTAACTCGCTAAAGTATGGTGGTAGCGATAATCCGGCACCTGAGTTAAAAATTCGAATTGAGAATATTAACGAAGAAGAAGTGCTTATTACCGTATCTGATAACGGTAAAGGTTTGCCCCCCGATTTTAACTTAATGCAAAGTAAGTCGTTTGGCCTGAAATTAGTAAATTCGCTTGTGAAACAGTTGAGCGGCGAAATTAGTTATAGAACTGAAAACGGTACTTGCTGGACTTTGAAATTATTCATTAATAAATTGAAATAATATGACAGGTGCTTCAATTCTGGTTGTTGAGGATGAATTTATGATTGCCGAAGATATTGCAATCAGGCTTGGTGATTATGGATACAATGTTGCGGGGATTGCTCCATCGGCTTTAGCTGCTATTGAAATACTTGAAAAAGGAAATGTCGATTTGGTTTTACTCGATATCAACATCGATGGGAATATGGATGGTGTCGAATTTTCTAAAATAATTAGTCACAAGTACAAACTGCCGTTTATCTATTTAACATCGTTGGCCAATAAGGCAATTGTCGAAAGGGCAAAGGAGACCAATCCATCGGCCTATTTATTAAAACCTTTTAACGATAGACAAGTGCAAATTGCTATCGAAATGGCTTTAGTAAATTATTCGCAGCAGATTAAAGCCGAGCCCGATCAAAGTTATGTGCTTTCTTCGCTTGAGAAAATATCGGTTGTTAGCGTAAACGATAGCTTGTTCTTAAAAAAAGATACCCATTACGACCGAGTTCGGTTCGATGATATCACCTATTTATCGTCGCATAGTAATTACGCTGTAGTTCATACTAAAACAGGTTATTATATGTACTCGTGCGTGTTGAAGACTTTTGAAGAGATGTTGCCTCCTTCGCAGTTTGTTCGTGTTCACCGTTCATTTATTGTGAATATTAATGCTGTAACAGGGCTCGATGGTGGAGTAGTATTTATCAACGATATTGAAATTCCTATTAGTAAAACCCGTCGCGAAGAATTTTTCAAAATCATAAAAATTGTTTAAAAAAAAAGAGGCACACTAACAATGTACCTCTTCAATATTTTAATTCTATAGTGTTATTTTATTCCTTTCATCATTTTCTTTAGCCACGGTGAAATGAGCATCAGTATTGCTGCGGCAATCGCAGTTTCAATTGCAATAAACCAAAAAACGTTTACTTCCATATCGAGTCCTGTTTCCAGTTTAATCGAAATGGCCTTCATTTGCGACGCCACAAAGTTACCAGCCGCAAAAGAGCCCATCCAAACCCCCATCATTGTTGAAGCTAATTTTGGTGGCGAGAGTTTTGTAACCATCGAAAGTCCAATCGGTGAAAGGCAAAGTTCGCCAAATGTATGCAGCATGTAAACCATAATGAGCCACAGCGGACTAACAAGATTCCCGCCTGTTGCCGATTTGTCGGCAAAAGCCATTATGATAAAACCAACGCTTAATAAAAGCATACCCCAGCCAAATTTCATTGGAGTATTAGGGTTGAGGCCTTTTTTATCGAGCTTAAGCCAAAGTATGCTAAAAATTGGAGCAAACAATACTATGAAAATTGCATTGATACTTTGAAACCAAGAGGCAGGTATTTCCCAATTGCCAATTAGCCTTTGTGTACTATCGCGTGCAAAAATATTGAATGTAGTTCCGGCTTGTTCAAAACCACTCCAAAAGAATATGTTGAAAACTGCCAAAACAAAAATTACAGCAACACGGCTCCATTCGGTTTTGCCGTTAGTTCCCCTTACAATGCTGCTTATTATATATGCTAGACCACTAATGATAACTATATTGATAATCCACTTTCTGACAACCGGAGGTATCGCATCGAAGCCAAAAATCAGTAGTAAAACAAAGCCGACTAAACCGATAACATATAAAACAATGCTGCCCCAGTCTTTGAGTACAAGCCTTAATTTTTCACCGTTGTATTTAGGTGGCATCCCAATTTTTCCTAATGTGTGGCTTCTCAGAAAAAACCAAACAGTACCAATCAGCATCCCAATACCGGCTGCCATAAAACCATATTCCCAAGCAACTTGTTCACCCAAACGGCCTGCAACAAGGGGCGACAGAAATGCCCCCATGTTTATACCCATATAGAAAATGGTGAATCCACCGTCTTTACGCGGGTCGTTGTTGTCGTACAATTCGCCAACCATGGTCGATATGTTGGGTTTAAAAAATCCGTTTCCAAGAATTAAAATTCCTAAGCCGGCAAAGAATATCATTTGTCGATAATCCATATCGGCATTTTTCATCATGGCACTGCTGGCAAGCATAAATTGCCCTATGGCCATGGTTAAACCACCAATGTATATGGTTTTGCGCTGCCCCAGAATTTTATCGGCAAGCATACCTCCAATAATTGGCGTAACATAAACCAAACCTGTGAAAATACCATAAATAGTGAATGCGTCGAGTTCGGCCATTTCAAAGCCGCCATCAATAAAGTTGGCAGTTAAAAAAAGTACCAAAAGTGCCCGCATTCCGTAATAACTAAAACGCTCCCATAATTCGGTTGCAAATAGCGACGACAAGCCTATCGGATGTCCAAAAAACGCTTTGTTTTTATCTTTAATCATAATGTAATTGGATTTTAAGCAAACAAATGTACAATATTTTCTTTGTTACAAAAAGCGATAAAGAGCAGCTTTTTTAATTTTAAATGCATCTTTTTTAATCTTTAATCAGCAATTCTTGTTAATTTTATTGGCATTATTTTAAATCGAAAAAAAGATGTATGAAGATATTTGAAACGAGTAAAATATCACAAGTTGATACTTTAACTATGCAACTTGAACCTATAAGTCATATCGATTTAATGGAACGAGCTGCAGGGGTTTTTGCAAACTATATAATAAACGAAACTGTTTTTGCCGGCAATGTATTTGTTTTTTGTGGTCCGGGGAATAATGGTGGCGATGGCTTGGCCATTGCGCGTTTGCTGGCTCAGGTTTCGGGTCGTTTCAGTGTTCATGTTTTTTTGCTCGATTTTGGAAAAGGAATCAGCGGAGCCCCTGCGCATAATTTAGTGCGATTAAAAAACGAATGTGGCATTGAGCATGTATTGGTGAATAATGTTGAATCTTTTCCGGCTATTTCATCCAACGTAATGATAATCGATGCGCTATTTGGATCGGGCTTGAGCAGGCCATTAAGTGGCGTTGCTGCAGCTTTGGTCAATCACATAAATAGCTCGGGAGCATTAGTTTATTCGGTCGATATTCCTTCGGGATTAATGGGCGAAAACAACGATGATTCAAATTACGATGCAATAATTAAAGCTACAGTTACAGTTACATTTCAGTTTCCAAAAATATCGTTTTTATTACCCGAAAATGAAACCGTTTTGGGCAAATGGTTGGTTGTCGATATAGGTCTTCATTATAAAGCCATTGATCAAGTGCAATCGCCTTATTTTTTGAACAATTCAAGCAATATTACTCCATTGCTCAAACAGCGATCGAAATTCGCACATAAGGGCGTGTTTGGTCATGCGTTGTTAATTGCCGGAGCTTATGGTAAAATGGGGGCAGCTGCATTGGCTGCTCAATCATGCCTGCGATCGGGGGTGGGTTTGTTGACTGTTCATGTACCGCATCTTGGCTATCAAATTATTCAAACTTCGGTTCCCGAGGCCATGACATCAATCGACGAGTCGGATTTAATGTTCACATCGGTCGAGAACATTGAAACATACAATGCCGTTGGAGTAGGGCCCGGCATTGGAACAAAAGTGAATACCCAACGTGCGTTAAAAAAGTTAATCGAATTGGTAAAAAAACCCATGGTACTCGATGCCGATGCTTTAAATATCCTTTCGATGAATTCTGATTGGCTTGAGCTTATGCCTTCGCAAAGTGTTATAACACCCCATCCAAAGGAGTTTGATCGATTATGCGGAAATTCTGAAACATCCTTCGGACGTTTGAAAAAGGCCATCGCTTTTGCCCAAAAACATAAGTTAATTATAGTGCTAAAGGGGGCAAATACTCAAATAATTGAACCCGATGGTACTGTTTGGTTCAATACTACCGGAAACAATGGTATGGCTACTGCAGGTAGTGGCGATGTGTTAAGCGGTATTATTTTGGCTTTGCTTGCTCAGGGTTATTTGCCAGCTCATGCTGCCCGTTTGGGCGTATATTTACACGGTTTGGCCGGCGATTATGCTTATCGGGAATTTGGAGCTGAGGCTTTAATTGCTTCCGATATAATCAATAATATAGGAAATGCTTTCAAAGAGCTCCATCATAACTTATCTTTGTGAATATTTTTTGAGTGAAAAACTAAATAGTTAAGAAACAACCAGATAATATTTAGAATATGCGAGAACTTAAACCATTGCTTTTATTAATTGCTTTTTTGATGATGCAAAATTTTGGCTTTGCTCAACGTAAATCTTCTGAGCCGGTTATTGAACAAGTTAAAGTGCCCGATGGCTTTGTTTATGCTTTGCCACGTAACGGTATTATTGTAAATGTTGATGTTGTGGTCGAAACCTATATCCCCGGCCCTTATGCGCAATATGCTAACAAATATCTTGGCATCGAAAAGCCTGTGCTTAAGTACGAATCCAAATGTCAAATTGCAGGTGTAAATGTCGATTTGTTTACCGAACCCGATCCAAATGCCGTATTCAAGATTCTCGATACTGCAATGGTCAATATATCTTTGTTGCCAAATGGAATTATCAGTGGGATTAATTCACAACAAACTATACCTCACGATTATAATGTTGTTGGTAGTGCATTGATTGGCAATGAGCCAATCTCAAGTGTTCAATTTACCGATGTTTTATCCGATGATTTTTATGAAATAATTATCGATGCCGAAAACGGAACCGAAACAATGGTTGCTAAAAGCGAAGAGGAGAAAGCCCGACAAGCAGCTGATTATTTGATAAGGTTACGCAAGAAAAGAGCCTACACAATTTTAAGTGCTTCGGATGTTGTACCCGAAGATGGTTTGGGGTATAAAGTATTTTTAGAAGAAGCACAGCGTATTGAAGAAGAATACGTTAGTTTATTCGCAGGTGAAAAATCAACAAAAACCTATTCGTACAGTTTTATTTATATGCCCGGTGAGCAAAATGTTAAAAACGAAGTGCTTTTCCGTTTTTCCGATAGCGAAGGTATTTTGCCCAAAACCGATTTGTCGGGTCGGCCTGTTTATTTAGCAATTGAGAAAGAACAGAATGCTGTTTCTGCTTTCGATAAGTTAAAGCAGCCCGCTAATGCCGAGGGGTCGGTGTCGGGCTTATTTTATCGCATGCCAGCCGGTGTATTGCTAAGTATAACCGATGGGCTAAAATCAATTTATAACGGTAGAACGCAAATTGCCCAAATGGGGGTAATTGTTCCTTTCCCAAATAATACAAAGCTTTGCAACTCAACAATACAGTACAATACAACAAGTGGTAACATTGCTCAAATTGAGCAAATAAAATAGAATATTTATGAGCGACGAGATAAAAAACTTAGAACCACATTTGTTGTGGAAAAATTTTTACCTGTTGACCTGTTTGCCCAGGCCTTCAAAAAAAGAGCAAAAAGCTGCATTGGCAATTAAAGAAATTGGAGAGCAACTTGGGCTTGAAACCAGCATCGACCATGTAGGTAATGTTTTGATCAGAAAGCCGGCTACTAAAGGTTACGAAAACCGTAAGACTGTAATTTTGCAAGCACATATCGATATGGTTCCGCAAGCGAATAACGATACTGTGTTTAATTTCGAAACCGACCCGATTGATGCTTACATCGATGGCGATTGGGTTACAGCACGAGGAACAACTCTTGGTGCCGATAATGGAATAGGCGTAGCAGCTGCTTTGGCCGTTTTGCAAAGCAATGAAATTGAACATGGCCCTATTGAAGTGTTGATTACAGTCGATGAGGAAACCGGAATGACCGGAGCCGTTGAACTAAAGCCCGGGTTGCTTAAAGGCGATATTCTGATTAATCTCGATACCGAAGACGAGAATGAAATAAGTGTGGGGTGTGCCGGAGGTATCGATGTAAATGCGTTGTGGTCATTTAGTAATGATAAAATTGTTACCGGCGATATCGCATTCAAAATAAATATTAGCGGCTTAAAAGGAGGTCACTCAGGGCTCGATATTCATTTGGGCCGTGGCAATGCCTGTAAACTGATGGGTCGCTTGTTGAAACAAGCTATTCGCAAAAGTAACGTTCGATTGGCGTCAATTAATTGTGGTAACATGCGTAATGCAATTCCACGCGAAGGATCAGCTATTGTGACTGTTAATAATGCACAAATAAAACAATTTGAAGAGTTGATCGATCAAGTTGCTGCCATTTGGAAAAACGAGTTGGGACGAACCGAACCTGACTTAAGCTTAACATTCGAAAAAGTTGAAATGCCCGATAGTTTAATTCCTGAAATGGTTCAAGATGATGTGGTTAATGCTATTTGTGCTGCCCGAAACGGTATTATGCGTATGAGCGATACCATGCCCGGTGTGGTAGAAACTTCGTCGAATTTATCAATTGTAAAAACTACTAAGGGTAATATTGAAATACAATGTTTAACCCGAAGTTTTATCGATACGGCGCGCGATGGTATTGCTTCGTCGCTTGAGAGTTGTTTTCAATTGGCAGGCGCAAAGGTTGAATTAAACGGAGCTTATCCGGGTTGGAAACCAAATCCCGACTCAGAAATATTAAAGGTAATGCGCTCAACATTTGTTAATGTAAATGGCAAAAATGCTGGCGAGGTTGCCATGCATGCCGGACTTGAATGTGGAATATTAGGGGCAACTTATCCT
>DAOSWJ010000038.1:0-16332 GCA_035380005.1 Prolixibacteraceae bacterium
GTACTATGTTTTTCTGCAAATGAAAAACGATTCTTCAATAAAATCAGAAGTACCCCAAATGGCTACTTTCAAAATTTGGGCACTCATTATTGTTGGTTTAGCCGGATTGGTAATTGGAGGACAATTGGTTGTTAAAAATAGTGTAAGTATAGCAGGTGAATTGGGCATTAGTGAGAAGATTATTGGTTTGACCATTGTTGCTGCCGGCACCTCGCTACCCGAACTGTTAACCTCGGTTGTTGCTGCATTGAAAAAGAACAGCGACATTGCCATTGGAAATGTGATTGGTTCAAATGTATTTAACGTTTTACTGATCCTTTCTTTAAGCGGGATTATTCGTCCGATTGATTATAACCCAAATTTCAATACCGACCTTTTTATTCTGATTGGCGGTACTGTTTTTCTGTTTGTTGCCATGCTTACCGGAAAAAGAAAGAAGCTCGACCGCTGGGAAGCCGCGCTTCTTTTTGCATTTTATTTGGTTTATACCGTGTTTTTGGTTTATAAAGAATTGTAAATATCTTTTTTGCAATTAGTTGATAGTCAATAAGTTTGAATAAAATGGATACAGCTGTTCTGCCATCATCATGTGATCGTTAATATCGGGGTGGTAATCGCAACCATGCGGTTTGATGTTTTCAAATTCGAATATTACAATCGGTTTAGCAGCAATGCTTTCGAAATGTGTTTTTACCTTATTTAAACAACTAAGAAATGTTTGATTCTTTTCGCCCGAAACCATTGGGCTCGAAAGTAATGTGATTTGTGTTTGCGGATAATGGCTTAAAATGCTCTCAACAAAGCTGATGTACGATTGAGTAAATTGCTCTTCGTTAAAAGGAAGGCGCTCGTTTACGCCGTCGCCATCGGAAAAATCGTTTGTGCCTAGAGCAATACTAACAATATTTGGCGAATATTTCGAAAAATCGCGCTTTTTATTGCTGTTTAAATCGAGATATAAGTTTTCGTAAACCTCGGGCATGGTAGGACCAACATCGTTCCAATTGCGGTAAATACCAATACCCGAAACAGAGCTCAGTAAAAAATTCACTTTTAAAGCTCTCGATACAGTGGGGCCATAAGCCCAATAAGCATTATGCTGGTCGTACCACTGATCGTCACCGCATGGAATATTCAAAGTATCGTTGCCCATTCCACAGGTAATCGAGTTGCCAATAAATTCGATGGTATAAGCATATTCGTCGATTGGCTCAAGCAGCTTATAGCAGTATATGCCGCCAAAGTTGATATAGCCGTTCGATGCTTCTGTCGATTTGTAAACCGATATTTTGTGTACATCTTTTTTGAAGGTAACATTTACTTTAATGGCTTGCATTTCTTCGCCTTCGATACGAAAACGCCCGAGGTCTTCACCATCGAGTTCAATTGAATAGTAATTATGCAGGCCATTGTTGTTGTAGTTGCGCAAAAAAACTATGCAGGTATCGCCTTCGAACCAAGCAGTGGCCGACGATGCCGAACCAATCAGCACCACTTCGTTTTCGAGTTGTTCAACTCGCCCGGCGTAAACAATATTTTGATCCGAACTTGCAAATTGAATGGGTTGTGCCTTATTACATGCTGTTTGTATCAATGTTGTAAATAGTAAAATAATAAATGAGGTTTCTTTAAATAGTTTCATTTTTTTAAGTTTTTTAGGTTACTCGATTGTTGATAATAAACGAAGTAGAGAGGTGTACCAATGCATTGCCCTGGTTAACAATGGGAGAGTGTTCGCAGCAAAATGCGTATCCATCGTTGGGCGCTTTTACAGGCTTTTCGAAATAGCCGAACGGATCGGAAATTGAGCCAAGTGTTTCGCCCTTTTTAACAAAGGTGCCCAGTTCTACATCGGACCTGAACATGCCCGAATGCTTAGCCCTTATCCATGATGATGAGCTGATAATTACCTGCTCAACTGGTTTTTCGTGAATTTCAAATTTGTGATTAAAATCGCGCATGCCCAAATATTCCATTGTATTTATTGCTCCTTGCACTCCATAATTGGTAACCTCCTGGTCGAGGTTTAGTGTTTTTCCGCCTTCGTAAAGTATGATTTTTATGCCATGCTTGTTGGCAATTTCCCTGAACGACTTTTCGCGGTGTTTGGCAAATTTAATGAATTTTACACCAAAAGCTTTTGCCATTTCGAGTGTTTCGTCGTCGTTAGGGGCAATACGCAGCTGAGGATAATTGAAGCGTCCGTCGCCACCTGTGTGATAATCAATGCAGTAGTCGATGTGTGGAATGATTTCGGTCATCATTACATGTGCAAACTTACTGGCCAGCGATCCGTTTGCCGAGCCAGGAAAAACACGGTTCAGGTCGCGCCCGTCGGGGAATTCGCGTTGCTGATTTAAAAAACCGAATACGTTCAATACCGGAATACAAATGGTTGTGCCTCGTTTGGGTTTGTTGATTTTGAGCGCTACAATTTTGCGTACAATTTCAACACCGTTAATTTCGTTGCCATGAATACCTCCAAGCATTAATAAGCAGGGGCCATCGGCTTTTGCGCGCTCAACAATAACAGGAACCTCAATTTTGGTGTGGGTGTGTAAGCGGGCAATATCCATGTTCAGGTAATGGCTGCTTCCGGGTAATATTTCTTGGTTGAGTATTTTCACTGTTTATTTGTATTAATCAACATGCCTTTCGATGTAGCGGATAATTTTTTGGGCAATATCAACATTGGTTGCTTTTTCGATACCCTCGAGGCCAGGTGAGGAATTTACTTCCATTATTTTGGGGCCAGTATTTGATTGGAGCATATCTACACCGGCAATTCCCAAGCCTAAAACACGAGCAGCTTTCAAAGCGGCATTTTCCTCATCGTCAGTAAGTTCAATGCGAGTAGCAGTGCCTCCTCTATGCAGGTTCGAACGGAATTCTCCTTCTTTGCTTTGCCTTTTCATGGCACCAACCACAACCCCGTCAACAACAAAGGCTCGTATGTCGGCTCCGTTCGATTCTTTAATGTATTCCTGCACAATTACCCTGGCCTTCATCCCATGAAAAGCTTCGAGTACCGATGTAGCTGCGTTGTGAGTTTCGGCCAAAACAACACCAACCCCTTGCGTTCCTTCTAATAGTTTAATAACACAGGGCGCACCTCCAACGTGTTCAATTACACGGTCAACATCTTTCGAGTAATTGGTGAATGCAGTTTTTGGCAAGCCCAAGCCGGCACGCGATAATATTTGAAGACTTCGCAATTTGTCGCGCGAACGTATCAGCGCCTGCGATTCGGTTGCAGAAAAAACTTTCATCATTTCGAACTGCCGCACAACCGATGAACCATAAAAAGTAACCGATGCGCCAATGCGGGGAATTACTGCGTCAACATCGTTAATGCTTTCGCCGTTATATATTACTTGTGGCTTTTTCTTTTCAATTATTATATCGCATTTGGTATGGTCAATAACCAACATTTGGTGTTTGCGCTTTTCGCCTGCTTCGACCAAACGTTTTGTTGAATAAAGTTTAGGGTTTGTTGATAGTATAACAATCTTCATATCAATGCATTAAATCATTTTTTATTTGTTTTCCTCTTGGCCGAAAGATAGAATAATTATTTGTGTTCGTGTTTGAACGAAAGATTAATTTTTGCCGGATCGACAATGAATTTTTTCTTTAATATTTTTCGACCCAAAAGTACCGGATATTTCATGCTGCCCCTTTCCGTTAACGACATTTGTATGGGATAAACCTTATTGAATAATTTAATGGAAGTGCTTATTAAATAACGTTTTTCGCTATGCCCCGATGAACTTTTTATCTTCTTTTGCTTATAATCTGTTACAATAAACTTTTGATGCTTATAGTGGCTGTGCTCGGGATCGAACAACTCAAAACTAATGGCTTGTTTCCCTTCGTGTTCAATCTCTTCGATATGATGACAGTGAATGGACGATGTATAGGCTCCAGTATCGATTTTTACAGGAACATATTCAATGTCAAGTTCCGGAAAACACGCTTTGTCTTTTCGCCCGATTAATATTTTTTCATTCATTATTCAATTGCTTTTTTTGAATATTTGATTTTGTTGCAATGATAATAAAACAATGTTTTTTTTAGTTTTGTGCATAATTTGATTTTCTTTTCAATATTAACAAACATTGTTTATCGAAAAAAGAATATAATGCAACAAAACAAAAAAAACAGTAGCAACAATAAGTTGTTCGGCTTTATAATGATTATTACTCCGTTAATTATTATTGTGTTGTTCGAATTACTGTTGCGTGTTGTTGGATATGGCGATAATTTTTCGTTGTTCGTTAAACATCCCGATAAGGAATATAGCCAATACATGGTTGTAAATCCACACGTTGGCAAAAAATATTTCCATCAGCTTGAATACACGCATCCACCAAAAGATATCTTTCTGAGAAACAAACCCGACAGTGTTTTTCGAATTTTTGTGATGGGTAGCTCAACTGTTGTTGGTTTTCCGTATGAAAATAACCTGATGTTTTCGCGTATCCTACACGATCGTCTTGAACAGGCATATCCGCATAAAAAAATTGAAGTTGTTAATACGGCAATAACAGCTATAAACAGTTTCACTTTACGCGATTACATGCCCCAGGTACTTAAACAAAAACCCGATGCTATTCTTTTTTATGCCGGCCACAATGAGTTTTACGGAGCTTTTGGCGCAGGCTCAAACGAGGCAATGAGCAATAACAGAACACTGATCAACATGCACATAGCAATGATGGATTTCAGGGTTTATCAGCTCATTCGAAATATTATGGCAAAGGTTGCCCAAACAGTAAATAACGACAATACTAAGGCAAAACGACGTGGCACCTTAATGGCGCGAATTGTAAAAGATGCTGAAATATTATATGGAAGCGAAACATATCAACGGGGTATAGACAATTACAATTCAAACATGCAAAGCATTGCTAAAATGGTAAAAAAGGCCAATGTGCCTTTCTTTTACAGCAGTTTGGTGAGCAATGTAAAAGATATGCCCCCGTTTAAATCTATCGAATCGGATAAAATGGAAAGTGCTGATTATTATTTTAATAAAGCCCAAACATTGCTCAATAATGCCCAATACGATGAAGCATATAGCAATTTTGTGTTGGCCCGCGATTACGATGGCATTCGTTTCAGGGCTTCGTCGGATATTAACAATACAATCCGAAAAATTTGCGATGAATATGATTTCAACTTCGTGAACACACTTGCATATTTCGAATCGAATTCGCCCCATAACTTAATAGGTTACAATTTATTAACTGAGCATGTGCACCCAAATATTCAAGGGCAATTTTTAATGGCCGAATCGTTTTTCGATGCATTATGCAATGAAAAGCTGATTGATAATGACATCAACTGGTTTTCGCACAAGCCTTTTCAGTATTTTGTGCAACATTATGGCTTTACTCAACTCGATTATTTGATTGGAAAACATCGTATCGAAAATTTAAAATACCACTGGCCTTTTCGTGACGAAAGCAGTGAATACATCGACTACCGACAAATTTACAAACCCGTTTCGTTGATTGATTCTCTGGCATTTTATGCTATGGCAAAAAGTGACGAGAATTTGAGCAACGCACATTTGCAGTTGGCTGAGTTATATGAGAAGAATGGTGATTATTGGAATGCTTTTAAAGAATATCAAGCGTTAACGCGAACAAACATATATTGGTCGCCATTTTTTCGCGATGCAGCCGATTGTTTGCTCAAATTGAACGATTTACCCGGTGCCCTGTATTATTTTGAACAATCGAATATTTATGAACCTTCGTTTTATGCACATTTTAGAGCTGGTGAAATATGTTTGATCAAAAATGATTTGCCCGCTGCAATCGAGCATTTTAATAAAGCTTTGGCCCTTGCTCAAAACGACGAGCAAATATCGGTTCTCAATAAAAAATGGATTGCCCATACATATGCCGGTCAACGCAACGAAGCCGAAGATATTAAAAATCAGATCAAAAATATTGACCAATCATTCAAATTTGAATTACCACCCTATGTTTATACTTTTAATAGCTACATACCCGAAATGGTAAAACCTGCCGTCGAAAATGCCATTAAAATGATAAATGAAAAAGATTTTGATAATGCAATTAATGTTTTACTCGAAAGTTTACGTGTTTACGATTCGGCAGTAGCTAACCGTAAATTGGGTGAGTTGTTTTATCAAAAAAAGCAAATGGATAAGTCGTTTTTTCATTTGACTAAAGTTTATAACGATTTTAAAGGCGATGCATTGTTTTTGCATTATATGGTTATTGCAAGCCTTTCAAACAAAATGCCCGATAAAGCAAGCATGGCTCTTCAGCAAATGAAAACAGCACATCCGCGTTACCCCGAATTGCCAAAGCTTGAGCAATACATCAACAATTACAACAAGCAAAAATGATTATACTCGGAATATCAGCATTTTATCACGATTCGGCAGCCGCAATTGTTGAAAATGGGAAAATTATTGCTGCGGCTCAGGAAGAACGTTTTACACGTAAAAAACACGACCCCTCTTTTCCGGTAAATGCAGTTAAATATTGTCTCGATGAAGCAGGAGTGGCTATTGACCAACTCGAAGCAGTTGTGTTTTACGACAAGCCCATGCTTAAATTCGAGCGTTTGCTCGAAACTTATTATGGTTTTGCTCCACGTGGTATAAAATCGTTTGTTACGGCAATTCCTGTTTGGCTCAAAGAAAAAGTTTTTCTTAAAAAAATTATTCGTGATCAGTTAAAAGGTATTCAGGAATACGATAAATCTAAATTAAAACTATTGTTTACCGAGCACCATTTGTCGCATGCTGCAAGTGCTTTCTTTCCATCACCTTTTGAAAAGGCTGCCATTTTAACTGTTGATGGTGTTGGTGAGTGGGCAACTGCTTCCATTTCGGTAGGCGATGGAAATGAAATTAAACTACTTAAAGAGCTACATTTTCCACATTCGCTGGGGCTTTTGTACTCTGCTTTTACTTATTTTCTGGGTTTTAGGGTAAATTCGGGCGAATACAAACTAATGGGACTGGCTCCTTATGGTATTCCTGATTCCGACGAGGTAAATGAATTTGTTGAAATAATTAAAAAACAGATTGTTACAATAAACGATGATGGTTCATTGTGGCTAAATCAGAAATATTTTTCGTACGCTACCGGTCTGCGAATGGTGCCCGACAAAAAATGGCAAAAACTATTCGGAATCAAGCGCCGCTTACCTAGCGATCAGCTTGAACAGGTTCATTGTAATTTAGCATTGGCCATTCAGCAGGTCACCGAAGAAATAATTCTTGCGATGGCCAATCACGCCAAAGAGTTGTGTAACACGTCAAACATATGTTTGGCAGGAGGTGTAGCTCTAAATTGTGTGGCAAACGGCAAATTACTCGAAAAACAATTATTCAAAAATATTTTCATACAACCGGCAGCCGGCGATGCAGGAGGAGCAGTTGGTGCTGCATTGGCCGCATACCATATTAATTTCCAATTGGGTAGGGAGTTGCTACTCCCCGATGGAATGAGCGGAGCCTATTTGGGCCCAGCTTATACCAACAGCGAAGCTGAAAAAATGCTAAAGCCCTATGGTGCAGTTTATAAACTTTACGAAAATTACGACGAATTATGTGCCAGAACAGCTCAATGTATAAACGATGGTAAAGTGGTGGGGTGGTTTCAAGGTCGTATGGAATTTGGTCCACGCGCCTTGGGCAACCGAAGCATTTTGGGCGATGCACGCAATAAGGAGATGCAGAAAAAACTGAACCTTAAAATTAAATACCGTGAAAGTTTCAGGCCTTTTGCACCTTCGGTACTGGCCGAATTCAACAGCGATTATTTTCAACTCGAAGCATCTTCGCCATACATGCTTTTGGTAGCTCAGCTTAATAAAAACAAGCTAAAGCCTTTGCCCGAAAATTATTACCAAATGCCTGTTGCCGAACGACTTTATGTAGAACGTAGCCTTGTGCCCGCAATTACACATATCGATTTGTCAGCAAGGGTACAAACTGTTCATCGTGAAACAAACCAACGTTATTGGCAACTTATAGATGCTTTTAATCAATTAACCAGTTGTCCTTTAGTGGTTAATACCAGCTTTAATGTAAGGGGCGAACCCATTGTTTGTACCCCCGACGATGCTTATCGCTGTTTTATGCGAACCGAAATGGATTGTTTGGTAATTAACGACTTGTTTTTTGTAAAAGAGGATCAACCACAGTGGGATAAAAAAGACAATTGGCAAGAAGATTTTGTGCTTGATTAGGAATGATCCTCCAAATACTTATTTTTGTTAAAAAAAATTGATAATGGATTTTCTGAAAGATTTTTGGAATTATATGAAGGAACGCAAAAAATGGTGGTTAATTCCAACCTTAATTGTATTCCTATTACTTGGGTTGCTAATTGTATTAAGTTCAGGAAGTGCTTTAGCTCCATTTATTTACACGCTTTTTTAATGCTTGAGTTATGAAAACCGATCAATCGAAAAACCTCGAAGCTTTGCTGGTTATTGTTACCGGTTTTTTAGTGCTCTATTTTGTTTTCGATACAAAAATACTTTTGTATGTTGCTTTAGCTGTGGGGTTGATCTCAATTTTAATTAAACCATTGGCTTATTTATTGGCTAGAGCATGGTTTAAACTTGGCGATTTATTAGGATGGATTGTTTCAAAAGCTGTTCTGTCGGTAATGTTTTATGTACTATTAGTTCCGTTGGCATTATTGCATAACTTATTCAATAAAAATGCGATGCAGTTAAAAAACACATCAAAAAGCATGTGGAAATTGCGTGAGCATAATTATACCGAAAATGATTTTAAGAATACGTGGTAAATTGCTGTTGTAAAATGTGTTATAATAAAAATAAAGAAGGATAGGTTGAGCAACCTATCCTTTTCTTTCTAAACTAACCTAATAAATCTAACTAAACCTAAAACTATGAAAAATAAACCGATACAAAGATAAACCACTATTTTGAATTAGTCAATATTAAAGATGTTAATACATGTTAATTAAATTGAAGGTTTACTTTGGATTAACATTCTAAATTTATTGCGCAATAAACCTGTATTGAATATAGCCGGCTTGGCGGGATGGGGCATTGCCCGATGCATTAAATTTTGTACGTAATGCTGCTGTTTTGGCGTATGAAAGTAACTGTTCGGGCAAATTGTTAGTATTTTGAGGCTCAGCACTAATAACATTGCCTTTTGTATCGACAACAATATTAACTCGCACCAAACCACCATATTGCGATAAGTAAACCGGAATTGGTAAACGTATATGATAGCGGTTTTCTAATGAATATTCAACATTACTTTCGCCTGAGTATAAATTTTTAAGTAAAGAGTCGGGGTCAAGTCCTTCGCTGGTTTTCTCAGGCATTTGCAAATCATCAACCGTAGGTATTTCTTTCGATAGTTGCCGGCTAACATCTTGCACAAGTTCTCGTGCACGTTCAAGTTCATCGAGAATTGCCTGGTCGAGTTGTTTTTGTTCGTTACTGGTTGCCCTGTTCGACGCATTGTTGGTAATTTGGCTGTTGCTTTGATTTATTTGTTCTGTTTTGTTTATTTCCTGAGCAGCTTGGGGCATTTCGAAATATTCATCTGGAAAATCGATAATAAGCTCATCTTCAATGAATTCTTTTTTAATTCTGAATTGCCCGATATTCAAAACAATAAAAACAACAATGTGAAAAACGAGTGTAATAATGATCCCGTTCTTGCTTTCGTTATATATTTCTTTTAATTTAGACATGTTGATGGCAAAAATATAAAACAACATTGGTTTAACGCATAAAGAACCGAATTTATCATTACAGGTGTTTTAAATTTGGCTGCTGTTAAAAAAGAAAATGAAATTTTTTTGCTTGATTTGTATTAATAAACATGAAATATCTTAATTTAGTGGACTAAAGGCGTGTGAGATAAGCCCTTAAAATGAACAAAAAACACATAGGCTTTTAATGCCTTGGGGGTTAAGTGATTGGAATTAGGTAAGTTAATGTGTTGCAGGTGTTATTTTTAGATGCAACACACAATTATTAAGCGCATGATGAAGGTTTTTTTCAGTATAATTAAAGGGGGAGTGTTCGCTCTAGTATCTATAGCGTTTTTATATTCCTGTAATCCTAAAGCAAGCACCGAAATCGAAAAAGATGAACAAACTGTTCATGTTGAAAATATCGATTTCGATTTAAGCATGATTAGTATAAAAGGTGACGTTCAACCTTTCAGCACCGAAATTACAATCGACACAGTTGATATTAACAAGTACATCATCAACCTGAACCTTTATACCGATTTTCCTACTCCCTTGCCACGTTTTCAGATGGATTTAAAATATCCGCAAAACCTTATACATTCGCTTTGGAGCTCACGTACCTGGTCGAATTTATCGTTCATTAATTTACCTAGTTATGCCCGCCTGCAATCCGATTACAGTTTGGTTGCCGCTTTAACTCGCAATAGCCAAAACCGGATAACCCTTGGTACCTACGACCAATTCGAAAGCCGCTTTACCCAAATCGATATTCAACAAATACCCGATTCATTGGTGTTCTCGTTCAACTTTTTTAACGAATCGGTACCCGATGCGGAAGTATTGGAATACAAAGCAAAAATAATGGTCGATTTATCCGACAGGCAATTCTCAAATACCTTGCGCGAAGTCGCTCAATGGCGCTTAGATCAGGATACTAAAAAGAAAGTGTCGAAAATTGATTTGTCGTTACAACCTGTTTATTCTGTTTGGTATCCTATGGACCGCAATATTCCTCTCGAGAATATCACTTACTATTTCGATTCAATTTCTTCAATGGGTTTTCGGTCGATTTTGTTCGACGATGCATGGCAGAATGTAGTTCGTTTCGAAGTTGATAAAGATGGCAAATGGGATCCATCAAACATTACCACTGTAAAGGAATTCATGAACAAAGCCCGCGAGTCGAGAATGAAAATTGCACTATGGTATTCGCAGCCATTTATAGGTGCGCACAAATACATTTTCGAAAAGTTTGATGAAAGGTACTTGCAATACCGAACATCAAGCCAGCCTATTTTGGACATTCGCTATCCCGAGGTACGTCAGTACATTACCGAAATGTACACCAATATTATTAACGAATGGCAAATTGATGGTATTTGGTTCAATTATCTGAACGGTTATTATCCCGATGAACACATAATTATTACCGAAGATCGTGGCCGCGATTTTGTTTCGGTGCGCAAAGCCCTCGACTCGTTGCGTATCCAAATGGAATACGAAATGGCCTATATAAATCCCGAAATTTCTATCAATCAAAGTTATCAGGCTGTTGGCCCTTTGCACACATCAAATACCAAAACCATTAATGGGTTTTTAGGTGTTACAGTTTTGCCCGAGGTGCGTGAGAAAATGGTAAACAATAGACTTATGTATGGCGAATACTCACCTTTCATGGAAGTAATGGGCATACACCCTAAAGATCCCGCAATCGACTTAGCAAAAAAATTCCAGTCAATTTTGTTTGCAACTCCTTATGTATCGTATTTTTCATATACTTTGCCCGAAGATTTACAAAAAACCCTTCGTTTTTGGATAAGATATTGGAAATCGAATACTGAATACCTGCTTCAAAGCGATTTCAAAGCTTTTAACCCTGTTCAACGTTATACAGTTATTCAGGCAGGTAATCATGCAAAAAATATTATCGCTTTTTACGACAGGGTAGCACCTCACGATTTGGGTTATTTCGACTTTGAAGTTGCAGATATAATTAATTCATCTGATTATCCTATGGTATCGGTAAAAGGTACTCCTACCGGAAAAATCGATTATATAACTTATAATCACGCCGGAGATTATATTGGCCGTGGTACCCTTAGTTTTAAACGCGATATTGCTCAAATAGAAATTCCTGTTGGCGGATATACCCGTTTAATTGTCAAATAATCAATTTATTCATGTCCATAAAAAAAACAGCATATTGCTTTGGATGCCTGTTTTTGCTTTGTGTATTTTTCGTCCCGATAAATTTATTTGCCCAAAAAATAAGCAAAAAATCGCTTAATTTGGTCAACAAAGCCAAAACAGCCTATTACAACAGTGAATACCAAGTTGCTAAAGAATTGGCTATGCAGGCAGTCGAAGCCGATTCGTTAAACCTTGACGCTTATTTGTTGTTGGCTGATTTGAGTGCTGAAACGAATGATAAAATTTTAAAAAAAAGGGCACTCGAGAAAATAATAGCATTAGCTCCAAATAGTTATGCATCGGCTTATAAAATGCTAGCAAACTTGTTTTTTGATGATGGCGAATACCACAAAGTATTACAAATTATTGCCGATTATTCTTCGCTAACAAACAATTCCGACTCAGTTTTTATTAAAACAATGATCGAAAAAACAGAGTGGGCATTACAGCTTATCAATAATCCGAACAGTGCCAAAATCATACACTTAGGAGAACATATCAATACTTTTCAGAATGAATATTGGCCTTTTGTTTCGGCCGATGATTCTACTCTTTATTTTACCCGACTGATTACCAATGAACAACGTTTTCATTTCGAGCGTTTGTTTTATGCAAAAAGAGCAACAAATGATTGGCTGCCGGCTCAAAAACTTAGCTTTGGTGGTGCTAACGAGGTTAACGAAGGAACAATGAGCCTAAGTGCCGATGGGCGCATGTTCTTTTTTACAGCTTGCGGTAAACGAAACGGATTGGGCAGTTGCGATATTTACTACATGATTAAACAAAATGGAGTATGGCAAGCTCCGCTAAATGCCGGAAAGGTTGTAAATACTTCAAATTGGGAAGCACAGCCATCGGTTTCGGCTAATGGTGAATTTTTGTTTTGGTCGTCGAACCGCGAAGGGGGACTGGGCGAAAAGGATATCTGGTATGCGCCAATTATTGGCATCGAAAACGGGATTATTGAGTTTGGAACACCTGTAAATCCCGGAAGAGCTATAAACACGCGCTTCGATGATTTTTCGCCATTTATTCATGCCGATAACCAAACCTTATATTTTGCTTCAACCGGGCATTATGGTTTAGGTGGATCCGATATTTTCATTTCGCGTTTTAAGAACAAAGCCTGGCAATTGGCTCAAAGTATTGGCTTTCCCGCTAATAGTAGATTCAACGACGACGGTTTAGTGATTTCACCAAACGCAAGGGTTGCTGTTTTTTCATCGGACAGAGAGGGGGCTTGTGCACAATCGAAAGACTTGTATATGCTTGAGCTTCCAAAAGAATTTATGCCAAACGAAATAGCATACGTGAAAGGGTTTGTGATGGATAAAAAAAGCAAAGAAAAACTCGATGCCAAAATAGAAATTACCAATATCGAAACCGAACAAAAACAGCAGCTTGTTGCCGATGCTACAGATGGCTATATGGCTGTTTTACAAAGTGGTTACCGATTTGCATTTCATGTTTCAAAGCCAGGCTACTTATTTTACTCTGAACATTTCGACCACAAAAGTTCAGGCGATTTGAATGTCGCCGCAATTTACAATATTGAATTGCAAGCTATTGAAATAGGAAACGCAATGGTTTTGAACAACATATTTTTTGATCACGACGCTTTCGATATAAAAGCAGAATCGAAGGCAGAGCTTGATAAAATAGTTGATTTTTTAAGGCTTAACCCAACATTGAAGGTTGAAATTGCCGGCCATACCGATAATACCGGTTCTGAATCGTACAATTTAACTTTATCGGAAAACAGGGCAAAAGCCATTGCCGATTTTCTGGTAAAAAGCATTTCTGATGATAGAATTACTTATGTTGGTTATGGCCAGGAATATCCTGTCGCCGATAATTCAACAGAACAGGGACGCAGTAAAAACCGCAGGTCGGAGCTTAAAATAATCAGCTATTGATCAGGTCGTTAATAACAACTGCGGCAATGTGGCATCCAAAAACAGGGGGCATGTACGAAATTGTTCCAACTACCGATTTTTTATTGATTCCCTCCTCAATCAGAACAGCTTCATCGGGTACTTCTTCGGCCGAAAAAACTACTTTAAAACCTTTGCGAACACCCAGTCGTCCCAGTCTTTTCCTGAGCATTCGGGCCAATTTGCAGTTGTACGATTTTGAAATGTCGGTTGTTTTAACCAACTCGGGGTTTATTTTGCCTCCCGATCCCATCGAGCTAACAATTTTTAATCCCAACTGAAGCGAGTGGAATATCAGATATACTTTTGGAGATAGTGTATCAATTGCATCAACAACATAGTCGTAGGGTTTTTGAAGAATTTCGAGCATGCGTTCATCCCTCAAATATTCGTTTATAACTTCAATTTCTATTTCCGGATTAATATCGACAAAGCGTTGTGCCAAAATGTCGGCTTTCATTTTTCCAACATTGCTTAAAGTAGCGGGCAATTGCCGGTTGATATTGCTAACTTCAATATTATCGCCATCAACAATTGTCATTTTCCCGATTCCTGCTCTACAAAGCATTTCGGCAGCATAAGCTCCAACACCACCAAGACCAACTACTAAAACGTGACTATTTTTGAGCTTTGCAATTTTTTCGGTTCCCAATAACAATTCAGTACGTGCTAACCAATTCATTTCCAAAAATTTTTATAAAGTTGATTTCTATTTGATTTTTTAAATCGTACAACGATATTTTTAAAATATCGGCAATTTCTTGATAATTGTTTTCAATAGAATAAGTTGAATCATCAGTTTCGATAAAAAGGCGGCTCAATGGTACCTCGGATAATATATTACTTAATTTTTTTGCAGAATATGAAATAGGATTGCCAATTGAGAAGTATGCATTAAGAGAAAGCAGTTGTTGAGTTTGTATTTTATTGCCATTGTAGGCATGAAAAATTACCGGAAGCTTGAAATTTGTTTTCTTTAACAAGCCGTTTATATCGGAATATGCTTTTACACAGTGTATTATTAGCGGTTTTTGTTTTTCGGCTGCTACTTCAACATGATATTTAAAAACCTCGGCTTGGGTGTCGACGGGCGTGTCAATGCTTCGATCGATACCGCATTCGCCAATAGCAACAACATTTTTTACTGCAGCTGCATGGTTTATGCTTTCTTTGATTTTTTGTAAGGAAGTATTTTGAATATACCAGGGATGCCAGCCGGCAGTAAGCCATTTATCCAAGTTCATTTCTTGGTTGGACAATGTAATGTTTTGCAAAGCCAGCACCCCTGTTTTTTGGGCGTAAGCCCTATGGGTATGTATGTCGATATAAACCGACATTTTAGCCAATGTTGATTGACCCCATGCCAGGTATCGACGACTGTATTGGCAGTGTGTCGATGTTTGTTGCACCAAGTACGGCAAGTTTGTATCGAACCATTGCCAGTGGCACATCGCCATTTTTAGTATCAACCTGAATATTGTAAACCGTATATGTTTTTCCAATGCTCATGGTTGGTTCATCGGCAAATAAATTGTTTTCCGATAAGTATTTATCAATATTGGGACATTGGCTGTTGGGAACATTAAAAGTAACCAACACTTTGTTTTCGGCATTGATAGAACCGTATATGTTCAACAGAAACATTTTAAGAAGTTCAAGCTTTTCACTGTTGGTTTTTAAAAGTGGATTGATCCATATACTGGTTTGCGAGGTGTAAACTTCTTCGATAATGCGTAACCCATAATTGCGGATTGCACTGCCACTTTGGGTGATTTCAAGTCCAAAATCGGCTCCTCCATTTAGAACTTTAGATTCGGTTTTACCCCAAGTTTCGTAAATTAAAATCCCTGATTCGATTTTTGAAGGGCTTTTGTATTTCTGAACCGAAAATTGGTTGAACTCATCAAGTTTGCCAATTTTTTCGAGGGTTTTACGCACCCAGTTTAATGCAAGGTAGGGCATTTCGGCCACAACCGTAATCAGCTTTTTTTGTTGGCATAAATCACTTAAAAAGCTTTCCATATTGGCTTGAGGTGTATCGCCTTTTACTATTCCTACCAGCCGAACACCGCCTCGGTTAAGGCTCATTACCTGTTCAAGTTCAATATCAACGCCATATTCAAGTTTGAATTCAATAATGCGTTCTTCAATCCAGTCGTCGCCGGCAATGGCAACATCGAGTTCTTGTAAAGCCAATTGTGCACTAAATTCCTGTGGACGTCCATCCCATCCGTATAAAAAATTTACGGTTTTGAAAACGCTAGGTCCACCTGCGTCGTACCCAGCAGTTTTAAAGCCCGAATCGTCGAGCAATTGTATAAGGTTTCCTCCACGATTTGGATTTGCCAGCGAACCTGCCGGCATTCCAATTACGAGTTGTTTATTGTTGGTCATGTTATTGATTTTTTGCTCAATGCTATTGAGAATTCTTATTTTTCGATTACTTCAAGACTGCCTTCGGTATC
>DAOSWJ010000039.1:0-16302 GCA_035380005.1 Prolixibacteraceae bacterium
GCAAATTCCGGTCAATAGCGATGCTATTACAAAAAGAATACGAATGGTAGTGTTGGTATTAATTCCCAAATGGTGGGCTTTCTCTTGTCCAAGCCTGAGCGCATTCAATGGACGGGCAAAAAAGTAACTCAACAGCAAGCCTGTAAGCGATGAGTAGAGTACAACTTTTATCAAAACAGCGTTAGGCTCATCCAACGATCCCATCATCCAAAAAATAATTCCATGAAGGTTTTCCGAGGTGGTTATTGCCATCAGAAACATCATCGATGATGAAGCTACAAAGCTGATCATCACTCCAATTAACAACATGCGGTTAATGTTGGTAACTCCTTTATGGATACTCAAAAAATAAACAACAAATATGGTGACCATTGCTCCGGTGAAGCCGGCCAAAGGCAAAACAAAAGCGCCTATGGTAAGGTGCAACGATAAAACAATAACCAAGGCTACGCCAAATGCTGCACCGCCCGATATACCCAAAGTATAAGGTTCAACCAAAGGGTTACGGTAAATGCCTTGTAAAATAGCACCGGTAAGGCTTAACGAACCGCCTACGGCAAAGGCCATAATGGTTCTCGGCAAGCGTATTTTCCTGATAATGACATACTTAAGACCTTCTTTTTCACTCAAAACATCAAGCAATTGGGGTAAACTTAAACGCATTTCGCCATACATTAGCGAAAGCGAAAAAGCCAACAACACTAAAATCATTAGTAAAAACAACAAAATCAACCATTTGTAATATTTCTGATTCATTTTTGCTTTTGATTAATCAGTGAATAAATGGTTTCGAGGGTTTCGACAAAAGTTACAGGCGTAGGACTGCAAGCTTTTTCAGCATCAATAATAAATACTTTATTATTATCGGCAGCTTTTAGGCCTTTGTAACTTTCCCAAGTTTGCTTTTCTTCGTCGCCAATAATTCCCATTGTAACCACAAAAATCACATCGGGATTATGCGAAAGCACCGATTCGCGGGTTATTGTGCCCTGGCTCATGCCTTCGGCAATATTTTTTGAACCTACAAAGCTTATGTAATCGTTCATAAAAGTATTGGGCAATACTGTAAACAGTGGTTTTGCACCAATTTGAAAGAAAATTTTCGAACTATTCTGCAATTCATTTTTAGCCGAAAAGTGCTCAATCTTTGCTTTCGATTCATCAACAATTTTTTTAGCATTTTCTTCTTTTCCCAATAATGATCCCAAAAGTAAAAACTGGTCGCAAATTTCGTTAAACGATTGTGGGGTAGGGAACACCGCTACTTTAACACCAAATTTTTTAAACATGTCGATGGTTTCAGGGTCGGTTATAGTAGTGGCCAAAACCAAATCGGGTAATAACGATACTGTTTTTTCAATATTCACTTTAACAGCAGAAGCAATAACTTCAACATTATCGTTCAATGCTTCGGTGCAATAGCTTGTGCAGCCAACCAGTTGATTTTGAGCATCGAGAAAATAAATGTTTTTGGTAATTGAAGGTGCTAACGAAACAATTCGCTTTTCGTTTTGCCCAAATAGTGCCAGTTGTGCAAACAAAACTACAACTAACAGATATATTTTACTGAATTGCATTAGTTATTTATGGTTTTTTGCGGATATAAAGAATAAAACCCGACAAAGATAGAAAAAAGGCTTAAGATTAAAGCCCCATTTCTTTTAGCTCGCGGTCAATCTGCTTTCGGTATTCAGGTTTATACCAAAAGAAATACTTTTGTTGATCGAGTTTTTCGTGTTTTGTTTTTGCCGTAAATATGGGTTTTAAAGTGTACGGATGCACTCCCGAATAATAAATAACGGTAGCCACAGTCATTGGTGTAGGAGTAAAATCTTGCACTTGCTCGAGTTTGAAATTCATTTTTTTAGTTTCGAGCATCAGCTTTGCCATATCTTTTTTTGTACTGCCGGGGTGGCTCGAAATGAAGTAGGGGATCAGTTGTTGTTTTAACCCGGCTTTTTGATTTTCATCGTTGAAAAATTTCAAAAACTTATGGAAAAGTCCGAACGATGGCTTGCGCATTACTTTCAATACCTCGTCGCTGGTGTGCTCAGGCGCTACTTTTAACCTACCCGAAACGTGTTTATGTATTACATCGCGCATGTACTGAAGGTTTTCGGGGGTGTCGTGACCGGGTGTAAAAACCATGTCGTAACGAATACCGCTGCTCACAAATGCCTTTTTTACTTGCGGATGGCGATTAGCTATCTCATAAATTTCGGATAAAGCCAAGTGCGAAGTATCAAGGTTTTTGCAAATGTTTGGATCGATACATGATGGCCGCTTGCAACCTTTACAAATATCTTCGTATTTGCCTTTCATCTTATACATGTTGGCCGATGGGCCACCCAAATCGCTTATGTAGCCTTTAAAATCAGGCATTTTGGTAATTGCATCTACCTCGCGTGCAATCGACTCTTTCGACCGGCTTGCAATAAACTTTCCCTGATGGGCTGAAATTGTGCAAAATGAACAACCTCCAAAACAACCACGGTGCAAATTTATTGAATGTCTGATCATTTCGTAAGCCGGAATGCGCTTGTTTTTATAGCGTGGATGAGGTAAACGAGTGTAGGGCAAATCATAATAGGCATCAATTTCGCCATCGGCCATAGGAGGATTCTGCGGATTAATAATGAGCCATTTATCAAATACTTTTTGAACTAAATGGGCACCCAACCATCTGTTCGATTGTTCTTCGACATGCCTGAAGTTGGCTGCATATTTAATTTTATCAGCCAAACAATCTTCGTGACTGTTCAGTGTTACTGTTTCTGTTTTTTCAAAAAGATCAATCGGCTCATTTGAATACAGATATGCAGTTTGAGCTAAATCTTTAATTTCACTAATTTTAATTCCCGATTTAAGCTTTTTTACCAATTCAACAATTGGTTTTTCGCCCATTCCATAGATCAATATATCTGCTTTGGTATCGTGCAGTATGGTAGGTTTTAACTTGTCACTCCAGTAGTCGTAATGTGTTACCCTTCGAAGCGAAGCTTCAATGCCGCCAATAACAAGCGGTACATCAGAAAAAAGTTTTTTTAGAATTTCGCAATATACAATTGTTGCATAATCGGGGCGCATATCGTTTCGTCCATCGGGTGTGTAAGCATCGTTTGAGCGTAATCTTTTGTTTGCTGTATAATGATTAACCATGCTGTCCATGTTTCCGGCAGTAACCGCAAAAAACAAGTTTGGCTTACCTAGCTTTTTAAAATCACGCAGATCGTCGCGCCAATTGGGTTGTGGCACTATGGCAACCCTTAAACCTTGGGCTTCGAGAACACGGCCAATAACAGCAGTACCAAACGAGGGATGATCGACATAGGCATCGCCACTAAAAAGAATAACGTCGATACTTTCCCAACCTCGCGCTTTTACTTCTTTAGCTGATGTTGGCAACCACAACGACGGATGATATGAATGCTGTTGTTCCATTTATTTTTTTGATTGCTGCAAAGCTACATAAATTTCCAATAATAATTAAGACTATTATGTCTTATTTTATAAGAAATCGACTATCACTTTTTTGAAGAATTTTTGTTCAAGTAGTCTCACAATGCGCTTTACAATCGTTTTACGAATTTCAATTTCGTAGGGCTGATCGGGATCTTGATGAGCCCAGTTGATACGTGTACCCACCAACATGTGTATTATGTCGTTTTTAAGGAAGTGTTTCACAATATCTTCGGCCGGTGATCCTAGTAAACGTGAATTTCCGGAATAATTTTCAAGAATTTCTTCTACCTTGGTTATGGTTAAAATACCTTCTGTAACCATATCGAATCCATCGAGTTTTGAAACAGGCGGAAGGGTAGGATCAGACCAATGTTGCATCAATTCGAGCTTTAAATTAAGCTCACGTGCAATTATTTCGGCAGTAGTTCCGCCACAAATAATTTTCGATCCTTTAAAATCGCGTATTCGCTCAATAAAGCCAATGTCTTTAACTTTATAAAAAGGGGGTCCTGTAATCAACATCATTTCGCGGGGTTCACGAAAATATACAACACCACAGCTGGTATCGTCTTTAATTTTGTGATTGTCGTTTTCAAGTGCTTGGTTGATAATTTTTTTTGCAAGTTTAGTAGCCGAAATATCGGGCTGACTATCAACAATTTTGGTAATAAAATTAAATACATTATCGTGGCCCCAACCCATATTGAATTTTAACGAATCGATACCTGATTGAGTAACACCATCGGAAAAGAAAATAATCCGATCTTCTTTCATTGCATAAAATTCCTGACAACGCAGTATTTTGTCGCGGTTTTGGGCACCTCCAATTTCCAACTCGTATATTTTCGAAGGTTTAAAACGTTTATCGCCTCTAAGAATAATAACTGGCGGGTTATCGTAATTAATAATTCGAACCAGATCGTCGTTTTCGATTTCGATGATTGTAAAAGTAGCGTAACTTGGTTTATCGGCCGATGCCGGTAAAACATCCATTATTATTTGAGCAGCAATTTCGGGTTTGGTATGAAAACTCGAATAGTTTAATGCCATTGTAGCGGTTAAGGTTGCCAAAACACTTGCTTTGATGCCATGCCCGATACCATCAGATAAAACCAACATTGTACGGCCTTCTTCCGGAACGTTACGCGAAAAAAATACATCGCCGCTAACTTCCTGACCAGCAGGGAATATTTGTTCAAAATCGATTTCGGTATGGAATGAATGCATTGCTTATTGGTTTTCGTCAATATCGTATTTCTGAGCTTCAATAATTGAGTTGAGCAATTCTTCGGTTTGTGCAGCATTTTCGCCCAAAAGAAAGGCAATTTGCTGAACTGTTTTCATATTTTTCCGGTTAACTTGTCTGGCACGTTCAATAATTTCAGCTCGTTCGAGCATAGGAGCCGACATATCGCGTATAATAGCCCCAACAACTTTATTTTTGTGAATGGTTATTACATTAACCGATAACAATTTATTCAGAAACTTGATGTCGCGTTCAATTCGGCTTTCGCCAGTTTCAATAATCGATTTAAACATATCGACAACCACCTCAGGCACAAGCATATCAAGTTCAGCACCACGAAGGCCAGGTATTGTCTCAAAAAGTTCTTCGTTTTCCTGACCAAACATACGAGCAAAGCTCATATTGCTGTCAATAATGCGCATATCGTGATTAACAATAACAATTCCCGCACGAATTTTCTGAAGCATTGTTTCAGCAATTTTTTTGTCTTCTTCAGCTTGAATGAGCTTATTTTGTGCTTTTTTACGCTCTGTTATGTCAATAATTGAGCTTACAATACCACTAATATTATTGTTATTATCTTTTACCGCAGCTTTATTTATAATTACATTACGAATGTTTCCATCGCTATATTTTATTTTGGTTTCGTAAAATTGGTCAACTCCTGATGCGATAATTTCATGATCTTTTATAGCAAGAACATCTGACTGACTGAAAGGAATAATCTCATTTGTTTTTCGGCCAATAACTTCTTTTTTATCTTTCGAAACAATTCTGGCAAAAGCTAAATTACAAGCTTTAATTGTTCCGTCGGTTTGCTTACAAAAAATTGGAATTGGTAATGCATCAATAATTTTTGCATAAAGCTCAGGCGATGCATCGTAATTTTCTTCAAATATTTTGCTTGTCATTGTTTGTCGTAAATTAAATGAAAACCTAAAATAATGAAATAATCATTTATATCCTATATATTTCATGACAAACACTCTTGTCTTATAATCAATATTATGTTATTTTTATATCAAAAAGAAAACCGGCTTGAAAACCGGCTTCTTTGTTTCTATTCTCCTTTTACGCTTTGTATCTTTTTCGATACTTCTTCGTATTTTTCATTCATTTGTAGGCGATAATAAATTAAACGTAACGATTCAAGAATAGCTATTTCTTGATTGTTTAATTCATAAGCCTTTTCGAAATATGGCAAAGCTTCTTTTAAATGCTTTTTACCTTCTTCAAATTTTTCTTCGTACTCTTTACTTGCGCTTGGTGGCAACTGACTGGCTTCATTCATTACAGAAACACCACGGTTAAAAAATATTACACCAAGGTTATAGTAAGGTGTAAATGCATTTTCATCCATTTCGATGGCTTGCTTATAAACTTTAATTGCTTCATCTTCTTTGCCCATTTTCTCAAGCGAGCTTCCTTTGGCTGTATAAAATGTTACGTTCTCGGGATTTTGCTCAATGGCTTTATCGAGATAAATAATAGCATCATCTGCTTTTCCGCTGCTGATATAGAAGTTAATCAACTCAACGATCAAAATTTCGCTGTCGGGATGTTTTTCAAACCCATCTTTCAGAATATCAACCGATTTTAGCGAATCACCTAATTCCTGGCTGGCTTGATATGCGTAATGATAACTTGATGCACTGTTGTAATTGTATTTAGCCGATTTCAGAAAATAATCTTTTGCTTTGTTGAAATCTTCGGCTTTAAAAGCTGAAAGGCCTGAATTAAAAATAATAGCTGTATCGATTACTTCTGCTCCGGTTTTGTTGATCAAAGGCATGTTCGAAATTTCCATGTATCTTTCGAAACATTGTAAAGCAATATCGTACTTTTCTTGTTCAAAAGCAGTTATTGCATTGTTTGTAAGATCGGTTTGCAGAAAAGTTAAAGCAACAGCCAAGCTTTTTGCACTACGTCCATCTTTGTCAAGTTCAATTGCTTTTTTATAAGCATCGAAAGCTTTAAACAAAGGTTGTTCAACAATACCTGTTTTGCCCATACGGTAAATTTCTTGCAAAATTCCACCTTTTACTTCATAAGTCCTGGGCCAATCGATTGATTTGGCTGCTTTTTCATTGTTTGGATCTGATGCTTCCTGAATCAGTTCCCAAGCTTTTTCCAGTTCACCAGTTTCTTTATAGCTCAAAGCACTAGTAACCCTTCCGCGCTGCGCGAAAACGGTTGCTGCAATGATCATTAATGCGATAAAAATTCCAATTCGTTTCATAATTCAATCTGTATTTTATTTAACTTATTAATCTTCTGTTTCACTGTTGTTTTCTTCATCTTCGATCAACGGGTTCACATCCTCTGCATCGTTGTTTTCTACTGTAACCCTAGCAACCGAAGCAATTTTATCTCCTTCTTTCAGGTTGATCAGTTTAACACCTTGAGCAGCACGCCCCATTAATCTTACTGATTTTACAGGAATACGTATTGTTAAGCCATTTTCTGTAATAATCATCAAATCGTCTTCATCGGTTACACTTTTGATTGCAACCAGCGAACCTGTTTTTTCAGTAATGTTAATGGTTTTCACACCTTTTCCGCCCCTGTTGGTGATGCGGTAATCTTCGATGCTCGAACGTTTTCCGAAACCATTTTCAGAAACTACCATTACGTCTTCCGATTCGTTTTCAACACATATCATGCCAATTACCTCGTCGTTTTCAGAGAGCGATACTCCCCTAACGCCCGAAGCTGTTCGGCCAATGGCCCTTACAATGCTTTCGTTGAACCGAATGGCTTTACCCGATTTGATTGCCATCATTATTTCGTGGTTTCCCCCGGTAAGCCTGGCTTCGAGCAATTGGTCTCCTTCGCGAATAGTAATTGCATTTACACCATTTTGCCTTGGCCTAGAATAGGCTTCGAGCGAAGTTTTCTTAATGATTCCTTTTTTGGTACAAAGTATTATAAAATTGTTGTTGATGTAATCAGCATCGCTTAAAGTTTTCACATTGATGTATGCCAATACCTGGTCATCTTGTTCAATGTTCAAAATATTTTGAATGGCTCGCCCCTTAGAAGTACGTGTGCCTTCAGGTATTTGATATACCTTGAGCCAGAAGCATTTCCCTTTCTCGGTAAACAATAATAAAGTATTGTGCATGCTGGCAATAAACATGTGCTCGAGGAAATCTTCGTCGCGGGTTGTACCGCCCTTAGCACCTGTGCCTCCCCTGCCCTGTGTACGGAATTCGGTAAGCGGGGTACGTTTGATATAGCCCAAGTGCGAGATGGTTATGAGCATGTCGTCGTCGGCATAAAAATCTTCGGGATTGAATTCCTCGGCATTTGGAACAATTTCGGTACGACGTCCTTCGGGATAAGCTTGTTTCACTTCAACAAGTTCTTCCTTAATGATATCCATGCGCATCCACTCGTTAGCCAAAACGTTTTTAAGGTGTTCAATGGTTTTCAAAAGCTCTTCGTATTCGGCACGCAGTTTTTCTTGTTCGAGACCGGTTAGCTGGCGCAAACGCATTTCAACAATAGCCCTGGCTTGAATTTCGCTAAGATTAAAGGTGTCCATTAAACGGGTACGGGCTTCGTCGGCATTCCCCGATGAACGTATAATTTTAATTACTTCGTCGATATTATCGCTGGCAATTATTAAACCTTCGAGAATGTGTGCCCTTTTTTCAGCTTGATCAAGCTCAAACTGTGTACGGCGTGTAACTACATCGAGGCGGTGCTCAACAAAGTACTGAATGAGCTTTTTAAGGTTAAGCAACCTTGGCCGTCCTTTAACCAAGGCAATATTGTTAACGTTGAATGACGATTGCAGTAATGTATATTTATACAATTTATTAAGTACTACATTTGATATTTCGTCTTTTTTCACATCAACAACAATGCGCATACCAGTACGGTCCGACTCGTCGTTAACATTCGAAATTCCTTCTATTTTCTTTTCGTTAACCAAATCGGCAATTTTCATTATCAATTCGGCTTTATTAACAATGTATGGTATTTCGGTAATAATAATTTTTTCGCGTCCGTTTGCTGTGGTTTCGATATGGGCTTTACCGCGCATTACAATTCGGCCACGACCTGTGTGGTATGAATCCCTAACGCCTTGATATCCATAAATAATGCCACCGGTAGGGAAATCGGGGGCTTTGATGATGTCAATCAATTCGTCAATTTCGATATCTTTATTGTCAATATAAGCAATTATTGCATCAACGGTATCGGCCAAGTTGTGAGGAGGCATATTTGTTGCCATACCTACTGCAATACCCGAAGCACCATTCACCAATAAGTTGGGAATACGTGTGGGTAAAACTGTTGGTTCGGATAGCGATTCGTCGAAGTTTGGTTGAAAATCGACAGTGTTTTTATCGATATCGGCCAATGTTTCTTCAGCAATTTTTGACATACGAGCTTCGGTATAACGCATTGCAGCAGGGCTATCGCCATCAACCGAACCAAAGTTTCCTTGTCCATCGACAAGCGGATAACGCAGCGACCATTCCTGTGCCATACGCACCATGGTCATGTAAACCGACGAGTCGCCGTGTGGGTGGTACTTACCCAAAACCTCACCAACTATCCTTGCCGATTTTTTATATGATTTGTTGGATGTAATACCCAATTCGTTCATTCCAAACAAAACCCTGCGGTGAACAGGTTTAAATCCATCGCGAACATCGGGCAATGCCCTCGACACAATAACCGACATTGAATAGTCGATATAAGCCGATTTCATCTGCTCTTCGATGTTTATTTTTATAATCCTTTCGTTATCAGACATATATAAAATATTTTCTTTGATTTTCTAAAAACGCATAAAAATACAAAAATACTATTATAAATAAGGCTTAAATACAACTGCAAAAATAAAAAATTAACAATAATGGCCAATCTTTCAACAATTGGGCATTTGAAACGTATTATTGAAGAAAACTGAAAAGAATTTATTTATCTTAGCTTCGCAAAATTTTAAAATTTAGCAATTATTATGGATTCAAAATTTTCACAAAAGATAAAAGATGTGCTATCGTATAGCCGCGAAGAAGCTATACGAATGGGAAACGACTATATTGGAAATGAACATATTTTTTTGGGCATTATTCGCGATGGCGAAGGTGTTGCCATTGATATACTGAACAATATGGGGGTTGACATTGGCGCAGCAAAGAATGAAATAGAGATTGAAATACGACAAGAAAGCGCCTTGGAACCCAGCGCGCCGATACAGTTGTTACAATCGGCCGAAAAGTCGCTAAAACTTGTCTATCTCGAGGCCCGTTCGCTTGGCGGAAGTACTGTAAATACGGGGCATTTGCTTTTGGCCATTATTAAAGATGAAAAAGCGCTCATATCGAGTATCTTAAAAGAATTCAATGTTAGTTATTACATCGTAAAATCGCAGCTTGAAGCATACAATCAAAAGAAAGTAGAATCGAAATCGGACTACCCCGGTGACCAAGATGACGATGCAGGCGAATTTTTCCAACAAAGACCACCTCAGGGCAGCTCATCGTCGCAACAACCAAGCAGCGGTAAGTCAGATACTCCTGTTCTCGATAATTTTGGGATTGACATAACCCAGGCCGCTGAAGAAGGAAGCCTTGACCCTATTGTTGGCCGCGATAAAGAAATTGAGCGACTTGCGCAGATACTAAGTCGCCGTAAGAAAAACAACCCGATATTGATTGGTGAGCCCGGCGTGGGTAAATCAGCTATTGCCGAGGGGCTTGCTATTCGTATTGTCGAAAAAAAGGTTTCGAGGGTTTTATTTGACAAACGCGTTGTTTCGCTCGATTTGGCTTCGATTGTTGCCGGCACGAAATACCGTGGCCAGTTTGAAGAACGTATGAAAGCCATTTTAAATGAATTGGCAAAGGTTGATAACGTTATACTTTTCATTGACGAAATTCACACTATTGTTGGCGCAGGTGGTGCCACCGGCTCTCTCGATGCCGCAAATATGTTGAAGCCGGCACTTGCTCGCGGCGATATTCAATGCATTGGTGCAACAACACTCGATGAGTACCGCCAGAATATTGAAAAAGACGGTGCGTTGGAGCGAAGGTTTCAAAAGGTTTTGGTTGAGCCAACTTCGATTGAAGAAACCATTCAAATTTTGAACAACATCAAAGGGCGGTACGAAGATCACCACAATGTGTACTTCACCGATGAAGCTATTTCGGCATGTGTAACTTTAACCGAACGATATATTTCGGACAGGCACTTGCCCGACAAAGCAATAGATGCATTGGATGAGGCAGGATCGAGGGTTCATATTTCCAATATCAACGTTCCTGAGTCGATCATAAAGCTTGAAGAAAAAATTGAAAACACCCGCGAAGAAAAAATACAGGCTGTTAAAAGCCAGAATTTTGAACTTGCAGCATCATTCAGAGACAAGGAAAAGAACTTGTTACAATTGCTTGAGCGTGAAAAAGAAGACTGGGAACGCGATTTGCTGAATAACCGCGAAACAGTTACCGAAGACAAAGTAGCCGAAGTTGTGGCAATGATGTCGGGCATTCCGGTACAGCGTGTTGCACAGGCCGAGAGCAAAAAATTGCTTAACATGGGCAACGACCTAAAAGGCTCTGTTGTAGGTCAGGATCAGGCAATTGAGAAGATAGTACGTGCAATACAACGCAACCGTGCAGGGCTAAAAGATCCCAATAAACCAATTGGTACTTTTGTGTTTTTAGGTCCTACCGGTGTTGGAAAAACACAACTGGCAAAGGTTTTGGCCCATTATCTCTTCGATTCGTACGATGCGCTTATCCGAATCGACATGAGCGAATATATGGAGAAATTTGCTGTTTCGCGACTTGTTGGAGCGCCTCCGGGATATGTTGGCTATGAGGAAGGCGGCCAACTAACCGAAAAGGTACGAAGGAAACCTTATTCGGTAGTTTTACTCGATGAAATAGAGAAAGCACATCCCGATGTTTTTCATTTGCTTTTGCAGGTTATGGACGAAGGCCGACTTACCGATAGCTTGGGCCGACGTATTGATTTTAAAAACACAATTGTGATAATGACATCGAACATTGGATCGAGGCAATTGAGTGAATTTGGCAGGGGTATTGGATTTACATCTGTCGAAAACGATCCCGATCAATCGAACTCTGTTATTCAAAAAGCACTTAAAAAAGCTTTTGCCCCCGAATTCCTGAACCGTATCGACGATGTTATCATGTTCAACCCGTTAAAAGAAGAACATATCCATCAAATTATTGATATTGAATTAAAAGGCTTGTTCAACAGGGTCCAAAACCTGAATTACAACATAAAAATATCGCCCGCAGCAAAAACATTTATTGCCCAAAAAGGTTTTGATCCGCAATATGGTGCGCGCCCTCTGAAAAGAGCTATTCAAAAGCTGTTAGAAGATGAAATGGCCGAACTGATTTTGCGATCGGAAATAAAAGAAGGCGATACAATATCGGTAGGCTTCGATGCCAAAAACGAAAAAATTAAAATGAAATTGGTACATGCCAAGAATTTGGCTTAGTATTTTTTGTTATTCCTCCTGTTGTTGATATTGCATCACAAGCATTGTCGTATCATCGACAGGAGGGATATTTCCCCTGAAACTTAAAATGCTTTGGTTTATTTTATCTGCAATTTCGTTGGGCGATAAAAACCAACTTCCCATCAGGTTATATTTTAAAACCTCGACAGAAAAATTCATTCCGTTTTCATCCTTTGTATCAACTACCCCATCGGTATAGATCAGAAAATAGTCGTGATAATTAAGTTTAATATTGCTTAAAGTATAGTTTTTGTTTGGATATATTCCCATTGGAATCCCATGTGTTTCGTTTAATTCTTCAATTTTGCCTTCCTGCCTTATGATTAACGGTAAATTGTGTGCTGCATTGCTGTATGATAATTCGCCTGTATTTACATTCAATATACCTATTAACATTGTTACAAATAACTCACTTGTATTGCCCTCCGATAATCGGTTGTTTAGCTCTTCGGCAATTTCGGCAACCGACATTCCACTTTTTGCAATTGAACGCAATAATGTTTGGGTATAAATCATGAATAACGAAGCAGGGATTCCTTTTCCCGAAATATCGCCCACTGCAAGCAATAAATGGTTTTCATCGAGCATGAAATAGTCGTACAGGTCGCCACCTATATCGAATGCGGCATCGTATAATGTAGCTATTTGAACTTTGTTGGTTAAAAGTGATTTCTGTTGAATGTATTTGGGTAAAATACTTTTCTGAAGTTTTTTGGCTATTTCAATATCGTTTTCAATCTTCTGATTTTTGGCAAGTGTTGCATCCAGCTTTTTCTCATAAAAATTAAGCTGATTTATCAACGACTCGATGCTTCGTTTAATAAGCATTAAATCGTAATTTGTGCTTTTCTTATTAATATTCAAATACTTGCTTTTGCCAATTGTTTGCAATATATCGTTAAAAGTTATTGCCATTCGTTTATTGGTTCGGTTTACAATGCCAATCATCAAAACAAGTAAAAATGAAACAACAAGCAATATTAAAGCAACATAACGTCCTAAATGTTGAAAAACATAAGCAGTGGGATGAATAACTGCAAAGTTCAAATTAAGCAAATCAAATTTAGTTGTGATTATTTTATAGTAGCCATTGTTGTTCCCTATTTTGACCTTGTTTAAATAGGTATATATTTCAGAGATATTTATACTCTTTTTATTGTTTTTGAATACGATAGTATTCGATATAAATGAATTATTACTTGCTGCAATAACCTTATTTCTATCATCATAAAAAAAGTACTCGTATGGAAAAGCAAAACCGATATCGATTAACAAACTATCGAACCAGTTAGCGCTTAAATCGGCTACAAGTAATTTATTATCAATTGATTTAAAAGCATATTGCCAAATAAAAGCCCCATTCTTATTCTGTTGGTAGTGCCATCCTTCATTTTTATTGCTATTTACAATGCTTACCTTTTCAATACCAATGCTTTTTAAAAGCGATTCGGGCATTGGTTCGTTCAAAAATTGCCCGCTATCCAACAAGGCCATGGTTTGTTCAATTGTATTAACTCGTTGGTTAACAAGGCTGTTGGTGGCAATAATTTTTTGGTACATCGATTTATCGATGTTGATATTCAATGATTTGGAAAGCAACACAAAGTTAATTACAACCAAAACAACTAAAATAAACACAAAATGAATGATGTGTAAAATACTTAGCTGTGTTGTGAAAAACTTCGATTTTTGCATTATCTGATTATTCGTTTTTAATAAAAGAGTTGACTAAAAGTTTAGGCGAATGGTACATAAAAACTGAAATAAAAAACAAAAAGAAATGAAGCCCAATGTGGGTTTCGAGCGTGGTTTCGCCCATACAAGTTACCCCAACAATACTTATTAGTACAATACTAAGTACATTTTTAAATTGATTTTTCTTAAATAATGTCATTGATAGTAAACCAATTATTAATAAAAAACCCAAAAAACCAAACTTAACCAAATAGTTAAGGTATTGATTATGAACGTAGTTTCGCAATTCGGGTTTTAACTTTGAATCTATTTTCACAAAAGCATCATCAAATGCGCTTTTGAAATTTCCGGTTCCAATCCCCCAAAAATTATTCTTTACAATGTACAAAGTTGCTTTGAAATATTCAATACGTTGCGAAAAAGATTGATTGTTTGGGTTTCCGGTGTGCATGTATTTGTTAATTTCCCAAATGGTTTCGTAAATACGAGGATAGATTGAATATTTATGCTTTACGAATATCGTATTTGCTATCCCCGATTGAATATTCTTTATGTCGGTTGAATTCAGGCTTACAATACCAACTGAATCTTTTTTCAGCCCTTTACTGGTCATGTACCTAAGCAAGGTGTCATATATTTTCTCTCCGCTTGCACCAATCCCGTCAATTTTGACATCGCTAATCCTGTTCCATTCGCTAAATAGTTCAGCGTTGCAAATATACCAGTAAACATGATAACCATTCTCGGTTTCGTATTTGTCGGTTTGAAAAGTATATGATCTCCCCGACTCTGTTTTTAAACTATAATCAGGTTTTTTTTCTTTGAAATTGAAAAAATGAAATGCAACATTGCCTACATAAGCAAAAGGTGATAAAACATAAAACAAGAGCAACAACCATACTACTTTGGGGAAATTATTCCGTTTGAAAAACCACACTATAAAAATTATACCGGTTACATAAAAAGCCAGCACAGCATTTAGTGATTTCTGAAAGCCAAGAAAAGCAAAAAGCCATAAAATCAATCCTGCTACAATCCATTTATTTATTTGCCCCAAAACGGGTGTTTTGATAATTTTTGAAATCAAAAGAATAAAAATCGCAAAAACTACTTGAATCGATAATGAAACATGTGGGATTTTTGCAGCATACCTAACATTGTCGATTTGAAAATAATCGGAAAATACAATACGGGAGCCGGTATGAACGGTTGCCAAAAAAACCATAACGACATAAACCAATAACAAGTTCCATACTTTTTTTTCATCAACATTTGGGATCAATGCTACACTTAAAGGAATTGTTGCCCAAAACAAATAACGTTTCAGCTCCCATAATCCAAGCTGAAAATCGTTGGTGAAAAACATGCCAACCACGTAAAACAGATAAATTGCAGCAAAAGCCCAAATTGTTTTTTCGCGCTTTACGAATTGGATTTTATCTTTAAAGCGTCCGTTTAGCAATGCCAAAAGCAGCAATAAAACCGACGATATGCTTAATACCGATTCGGAAAAAAGTAAACCAAACAAGAAAGCGATTACCACAAAATACGTAAAATACTCGATTAACTTTTGTTTTTGCATACTTAAAACAATTAAAAACACTTTTAAAAATAAGCTTATAATTTACTAAACCCTAATAAGTTACTCAGTTTATTAACAAATACCGAACACGAACGCTGTGTACGTAACGGCCCATGTAATTGACTATAAATAAAAGCACTATGTTTTTCGTTAATAAGGGCTATTGTTTTCTTTTTGGCAATTTTGTTGGTGCTTTTGCGGCGCGATCCTTTTCTGATACGATAGAAAAAACCGGTAATTGGCAAACGAACAACATCGCCATCATTCTTAAGCATCGAAATCCAAAATTCCCAATCTTCCCAGCCCCATGTCATTCGTTCGTCGAATCCGCCAATGCTTTCCCAATCGGCTTTCCGAAACATGGCCGAAAGAAAAATCATGTTCTCGCGGGCCAAATATTTTCTCGAAAACTCTGGTAGCTTCCACTTTCCGCTTTTTTCACCAAAAAACTCTGCCTCGCAATATACAACCTTAACCTTTGGGGCGCTTTCGAGAACTGCTACTGCTTTTTCGATGTAATCGGCCGAGATGCGGTCGTCGGCATCGAGTGGAAGAATGTATTTACCCTTAGCAGTTTTTATTCCATAGTTACGTGCAACCGAAGGGCCTTGATTTTGCTGATACAAATATGTTATGTTGGGGTTTTCGTTGGCAAGCTGCTGCGCAAGAGCTTCCGAATTATCGCTTGAGCCATCGTTTACAATAATTATTTCAAATTGCTTGTATGTTGAATTCAATACCGAAGCTATTGTTTCTTCGAGAAACTGGGCATGATTGTAACAAGGAATGACAATGCTA
>DAOSWJ010000040.1:0-15913 GCA_035380005.1 Prolixibacteraceae bacterium
TGCACATGGAAAAATACACCTGGCACATGGGTCCCAAGCACGGAGCAACTACCGAGAACACAAAAAAATACATCGATTTTGCAGCCAAACATGGTTTTGGAGGCGTATTGGTCGAAGGCTGGAACTATGGTTGGGAAAACAATTGGACCAGCGAAGGCCACAAATTCAACTTCACAACTCCCTACCCCGATTTCGATATTGAGGAAATTACCCAATACGGCCATTCAAAAGGCATTGGGTTAATTGGACACCACGAAACAGGCGGAGCAACAAAAAACTACGAAGCACAAATGGAAGCAGCCTTTGCCCTGTACAATGAACTTGGCGTTCATGCTGTAAAAACCGGTTACGTTAGCAACCGCCTCGACGGTAAAGAACGACACAGCAGTCAATATGGAGTAAGGCATAACCGTAAGGTGATTGAAACTGCTGCCAAATATCAAATAATGGTAAATATACACGAACCAGTTGTACAAACCGGCCTCAGGCGCACCTACCCAAATCTAATGGCTCAGGAAGGTGTTCGTGGTCAGGAATACAATGCATGGAGCCCCGATGGAGGCAACAAACCCGACCACCTTACCATCATTCCTTTTACACGTGGTTTGGCTGGTCCTATTGATTTTACACCCGGCATTTTCAATTTCGAAAACCCGGTATATCCGAACACAAGGGTACAAACAACACTGGCCAAGCAATTAGCACTTTATGTTACCATTTACAGTCCGCTACAAATGGCTGCCGATTTGCCCGAAAACTACGAAGGTCACCCTGCGCTTAAATTTATTGAAAACGTTCCGGTTAATTGGGATGTTACCAAAGTGTTGGATGCAAAAATTGGTGATTACATTACAGTTGTTCGCAAAGACCGCAACTCTGACGAGTGGTTTTTGGGAAGCATTACCGACGAACAAAGCCGCAATATGGAGTATCTGCTCGATTTTTTGGATCCAAATTTAACATACACGGCACTAATTTATCGTGATGGCGACAATGCTAATTGGGAAAACAACCCAACATCGATACAAATAGATGAGAAGAAAGTAACGTCGGGCGATGTGCTCAACTATCGGCTTGCCACAAGCGGTGGATTAGCTATTCGATTTATTCCCGAATAGCGATAAAGATTACTTAATTTTCTGAAGGTATAAATTACGAATGCCTTGCAAGTAGTCGGTATTCAGGTTATCAGAGTAAATCCTAACCATATCGACTACTTGTTGTTTTCTGATAAAATACCCCAAGGCAGCATCGAATTTAGTATCGAGCCAATTATTTTTAACTTTTTGGGTAACATCGGCAAACTCGTCGAAACTTAACCTTTTAGGTATTTCGAGGTAAGCATGCTTAGCTTCACAAGCATCAATCCAAATGCCATCGTCAAACGAATTTAGGCAGAACATTTTCTTAAGGGTAACATGAGCCGTAAACCGCTTTTGTTGGTAATGCGACATTAATGGGCTAATACCATGCTTCGAAAAAGCCTCCTGTATTCGCATTAGGTTTTCGTAACCGGTTAAATGACGAATGCGTAAAGCATTGTAAAACCTATCGTTAAACTTCACAAAAGCTTTAGCTGCATCGAGTTCAAAATCGAGCTCTGCTTTCACTTTTTGTAAAGCCCTTATTACCTCAAAAACTTCGTGCGTTTGGTTTATGGCCATGTAAATGTACAAGGGATTATAATCGTGGGGATCTTCGTTATAATACCCCCAAAAAGGCGAAAGCGATTCAAAAACCAACGATCCCGGAATAATGTTTTCGGACAATGTAGTAAACTCCTCGAGTTTTTCAAGTGTACCGAAATGCTCGCAATAGTTTTGATTTTTCATACGATAATTGTTTGTTTTTTAAGGCCGTATGTAACTCGCATGAATTTAATCATCCACATTGACGTGATCGTTTCACATGCTCGTTTCATAGTTTATCGATTTTAAACTATAACAAATAACAATTGACCATTGTTTTCTGCAAATAAAATGAATGCACGTTTAAAAATATTTTTATATTTGCAGCCTCAAAGGAGAGTTGGCAGAGTGGTCGATTGTGGCAGTCTCGAAAACTGTTGTCCGGGCAACTGGACCGGGGGTTCGAATCCCTCACTCTCCGCTGATCATCAAAGCCTTGCGGTCATCTGCAGGGCTTTTTTGTTTTACACAACTAGAATCAAGCCGAATTCTGGGATCAAACAATGAATACTTGTTTAACTATTTGAAAGGAAATTCATTGCATCGTCAAAAGATGAAACAAAATTAACAAGCCTTCCTTTATTACTTTCATATATGAAATCGGACAGGCTTTTGCTTTTATATTTAGAAAAATCGCCAATAATGGCTAATTGAACACGAAAATTTGAGAACTTTTGTAATATTTCTCCGGCAATTCCGGTTTTAAGGTCAAAAAAAATGGGTGTAATATTCTTTTCTCTTATAATAATCTTATCAAAGCCCTGATAATATATATCTCCCAATAAGTCCAATCCGTCTTCAGCTTGGCTGATTATCATTTCGTCGGATATTAGTTCGGCAATTTTTACATTTAATGTAAAATGTGTTTTAATATTCATATTCATTCATTTTTCAGCGTAATAATTGATCCAAATAAAATTAAAAACTAAAACCTTTGGCAAAAAGGATGCATATACGATCAGCAAATTAACGAAACTAATCTTTGAAAAAATAAAATTGCATTAAAAAACTAAAAGCCCGCTAATATTGAACTAGCAGGCTTTTATTTGAATAAATTGCAATATTGTGTTCGATTAATTATTCATCGGCATTTCCATCGATGGTAACAATTGTTCCATCAGGATTGTAGTTAAGTTCAACAATTTTCATACTGCGCAACCATGTTTTACCGCCCGACAATTTGCTGTCGTGATGAAACAAATACCATTTTCCTTTAAATTCAACAATCGAATGGTGAGTTGTCCAGCCAACAACCGGAGTTAAAATTACACCTTTGTAAGTGAATGGTCCATAAGGGCTATCGCCTACAGCATAACAAAGCAGGTGAGTATTCCCCGTTGAATACGAAAAATAATATTTACCGTTGTATTTGTGCATCCATGGAGCTTCAAAAAAGCGACGGTTTTCATCTTTAGTCAATAATGGCTTGCCATAATCGTCGAGAATAACCAATTCGCGTGGTTCTTCGCCAAATTGAAGCATATCGTCGGAAAGCTTGACCATTTTTGCACAAATAGCAGGTTCATCGGGAGCGCGCAAATCGTCGTTGTCTTCGTATTTTCCGCTTTTGTAACGTTGCAGCTGTCCGCCCCAAATACCACCCCAAAGCATATATTGAGTTCCGTCGTCATCAACAAAAATCGACTGGTCGATACTGAAACTTCCTTTCATCGGTTCGGGCAAAGCTTTAAAAGGCCCTTCGGGTTTATCGCTAATGGCAACACCAATCCTAAAGATATCGTCTTTATCTTTAGCCGGAAAATACATGTAGTATTTACCATCTTTGTGAGCCACATCGTTTGACCACATTTGGCGTTTAGCCCAAGGTACATCCTTAATATCGAGAGCCACGCCATGATCGGTACAAACACCGTCGGCATCATCCATTGAATAAACATGATAATCTTTCATATCGAAATGGGCGCCGGTATCGTCTTCTGGAATTCCCGACTCAATATCGTGCGATGGGTAAATATAGATTTTACCATTATAGATATGTGCCCTTGGATCGGCGGTATAAATGTCTTTAACTAAGTGTCGTGCTTTTTTTGTCATATCAATTATTTTTTAATTGTTAAAGAATACTACAATGCTTTATGGGCAATAGCAGCTTCAATTATTTTATCGACAGCAGGTTTGTTCTCATAATTCCTGTCGAAAAGCAGCGGATAGTCAGTTCTTCCACGTATTGGCCAATTGTTTCGCCACGAATGTTGATCGGCTACCCCCCAAAGAGTAACACGGCTAATTTTATCGCTGTGTTTAATAAACATTGCAAAAATATCGACAAAACGCTGATTTAAAGCCTCATCGGCTTCTAGAGTCATTCCATCGGCGTAAGGGTTGAACTCAGCTTGGAACTCATGACTTAAAGAAACCTCAGCAGAAACCCCCATGTCGGGCCAAGGCAAAACAGTTATATCAAGCTCGGTAAACATAACCTTAACGCCCAAACCGGCAAAAGCCACTATGCTTTCTTCAATTTCTTCAACAGAAGGTTCGGCCAACAAATAATGCCCTTGCATACCAATACCGTCAATTTTAATGCCTTGTTGCTGCAAACTTTTCACCATTTTAACAACACCACTGCGTTTGCCTGGTTTATTCATTGAGTAATCGTTGTAATACAATTCGGCTTCGGGATCTGCCTCGTGTGCATACTCAAAAGCCAAACGAATATAGTCTTCGCCCAAAATTTGATAAAACTTACTGTTTCTGAACGAACCATCATCATTTATTGCCTCATTAACAACATCCCAACCATGAACACGTCCTTTGTATCGGCCAACCAATGTGAAAATATGCTCACGCATACGGGCTGCCAATTCTTCGGGAGTAACATCCTTTCCTTCGTCATCGACAAAAAGCCAACGCGGAGCCTGCGAATGCCATATTAATGTATGTCCAATAATGTGCATTCCGTTTTGTTCGCCATAAGCTACAAACTTGTCGGCATCATCAAAAGTGAACACTCCTTTTTGAGGTTGAATGTTCATGCTTTTCATGCAATTTTCAGCAACAATTGAATTAAATTGCTTTTTCACCAGTGAATCAGCCTTTACATCGACGCCCTCAACCTGAAAAGTATTTAAAGCAGCACCAACATAAAACAGTCCATCCAAAGCATCTTTCAATGTCTCGGGTTTAGGCTGATTAGTTGTGCAAGCTGCAAAAAAGCTTAATACTAAAATTGCTAAAGTTAGATTCTTCATTTAATTATATGTTTCAATTCTACAATTCCAAATCGGATTGAGCCCTTCTGATCCTTAATTCTTCTTCGAGCCTAACTTCCGTTTTCTTGTTAATTTCGTAAAAGAACAAACAAGCAATTGCAACGAAGAAGGTTATGGTGGGGAAAACACTTACCGACAACTTTATACCCTGAATAGCCGATTCGGACTGCTGAGCAAGGTCGGCATTGTAACCAAACACGTTCAAAATACCTGCAACCAATGCACCACCAATACTTAATCCTGCCTTAAGACCAAAAATCATTGCCGAGAAAATGATCGCAGTAGCCCTGCGGTTGTTTTTCCATTCGGAATAATCGGCCACGTCGGCAATCATTGCCCATAACAAAGGGGTTGTAATTCCATAAAAGAAACCATGAAACATTTGACTTACATAAACCAAAGTTATTGATGTAGGTGAATAGAAAATAAATGCAAACATACAAAGGGTTGCAAAAAATAATGCCCATCCGAAAACATCGCGTTTTCCAAATTTATCGGCAAGTTTTTTCGAAATACCAATACCCACTAAAGTAAATATTATACCTCCGGTGTTAAACAAACTGAAGCCTGATGTTACATTATCTTCAGGCCAATGGAAACCAATACTACGCAATCCATCGGCAAAAGTATTAAAGCCAATATTATTGAGGAAAGCAGCCAAATGATCGGTACTCAGGTAATTTTCAAAGTAATAAACATACATACCGCCTTTTAACGAAAGCGTAATAAAAATAAACACGGTAAGTACCAACATGGCAATCCATGGTTTGTTTTTTACCAAATCAGATAAATCTTCTTTAACACTGGATTTTTGTTCTGGCTTAGGTACAATTCGTTCTTTGGTTGTTAAAAATGTTATAATAAAGAATACAATACCTACAACGGCAAAAATACCCATTGTATTCTCAAAACCTTTTACCCTGTCGCCATCGCCAAGTATTAAAGCCAAAGGCAATAACAATACCTGAACAACAAACTGAGCGATTGTTACAGCCACAAAACGGTACGACGACAAGCTGTTACGATCGGCCATATTACCAGTAATAACACCACTAAGCGATGCATAAGGCAAGTTGTTTGCTGAATAAATAATTACCAATAAGATGTAAGTAATTAATGCATAAAGCACTTTACCCGACATTCCGAAATTTGGTGTTGTAAATGTTAACAAAGCGATTACACCAAAAGGAATTGATGTCCATAAAATCCAGGGACGGAATTTGCCCCATCGGGTGTTGGTTCGGTCGGCTATTACTCCCATAATTGGGTTAAAAAATGCGCCAATCATACCACCGGCAAAAATAATTGCAGAAGCTGTTGCAGGCGGTAATTTGTAAACATCGGTATAAAAGAATGCCAAAAATGTCATTAATGTTTGAAAAATTAAGTTGGCTGCCAAGTCGCCTAAACTATAGCCAATCTTTTCGACTATCGATAATTTTTGTGAATTTGTATTCATAGTTTCGTTATTGAAAAAGTGATTTTAGTTTTTGCTGAAGCTGTTTTGCCCCAATATCATCGTTCAAATATACTTATTTATTAAAGATTTTTATGCATAATATAATTGCACCTTACTATTGCGCATCAGTTCGAAAACGAAACACATAAAGCTGATATAATGACAATTAAACACGCCTAACAATTCTTTTACTTCAAATTTTTCCCCTAATAATGCTGAATATTTCTGCTTTTTAAAAAAGGTTTACTTTATGCAGAATTATGACTTTTGAGCATTATTGTTGAAAAATTTGCAGTATTGGGTGAGTCCGCACCGTTCGCATTCGGGTTTACGTGCTTTGCATACATAGCGGCCATGCAGTATTAACCAATGATGCGCTTTAGGCACTAAATCGGATGGAATGTACTCCATCAGCTGGGTTTCGGTTTGCAGAGGTGTTTTAGCATTTGTTGATAGTCCAATGCGCGCTGCAACCCTAAACACATGTGTATCGACAGCCAATGCTGGTTTATTGAAAACCACCGATGCTATAACATTTGCTGTTTTTCTTCCTACTCCGGGCAGTTTCTGTAATTGATCGATATCTGATGGCACTTCTCCCCCAAATTCTTCGCTTAGCATTTTAGCCATCCCGACCAAATGTTTAGCTTTATTGTTTGGATATGAACAACTTCGTATGTAATCGAAAACATCGTCAAAACTTGCACTTGCCAATAAATCGGCTGTTGGAAAACGTTCAAAAAGTGCCGGGGTAATCTGATTTACACGCTTATCGGTACATTGAGCCGAAAGAATTACTGCCACTAAAAGCTCAAAAGGCGAATTATAGTCAAGCTCAGTTTCGGCAATGGGCATATTTTGTTCAAACCATGCAATTATTTGTTCAAACCGTTGTTTTTTAGTCATTTCGCACAAGTTCTATTTGTAATACTTTTTTAGTATTCGGAGTTAATTTAAACCTGTCGTCGATTCGTTTGCCAATGATCCAAACTACTTTATTATCGGAAATCAATACCCATGCATTTTCTTTTTCGGGAATCGACATCTTTTGGTCGATAAAGAAATCGCTCAATTTTTTAAACCCACTCATGCCAAGTGGTTTAAAATACTCACCGGTACGCCATCGCCTTATCATTAAAGGAAAACTTAACTTTTCAAAATCGAGCACAGCAAAATTGGGGCTTTTGGGTATTTTAAAATCGCTGGAAAAATCGATAAGAGATAAAGTCATTTCAACAGGATCATCAGTTCGATCTTGTCCTTTTTCGATATAAAAAAGACCGTTAACACTTTGATCGATAATTTTGTTTATTATTATATTGTATCGGTCAACCACCATACGATGGCTCGAAGAATAAAAAATCTGCCCTTCGGGTTGTTCAATAGCCGGAATCAAATCATCAATTATAAATGAATTAAAACCATAATCACGCAAAAGTTCATACAACCAAATTTTTCGAGGATGAAGATCGGTTACGGCACTTAACGATATTTTTAGCAGATGGCCATCGGAAATTATCAGTTCTTTTTTTGCTTTTTCAACCTGATCGATAAAAATAGTTTCCGTATCGTTTAAATAACCAATAGTTTCGGTCAATCGGCGTTTAAAAGACGGGTTCAGTTCTTCAAAAAGAGGAATAATCTGGTGCCTAACTTTATTTCGCTTAATGGTTACATCGTCGTTTGACGAGTCGTGTCGGTATTCAATGTTATTACTTTGAGCGTACTCAATAATTTCGTTTCGCGTAGCATACAACAGTGGGCGAACTATCCTTCCAGTTTTAGGCTTTATACCCGACAAACCTCTTATTCCGGTACCGCGGCTAAGGTTCAACATAAAAGTTTCGAGCACATCGTCAAGGTGATGGCCAACAACAACAGCATTATAGCCATGCTGTACACAAAGTTGATCGAACCAATTATAGCGTAACTGTCGGGCAGCCATTTCAATTGAAATGCCCTGTTCGGCAGCAACCGTAATCGTATCGAAGGAAACGACATGGCACTTCACACCGTATTCCAATGCCAATTTTTCAACAAATTGTTGATCAGCATCGGCTTCGGAACCACGCAAATTAAAATTACAATGTGCAATACTGAATTTGTATCCTGCATTATCAATCAAGTGCAATAACACAGTTGAATCTACCCCACCGCTTATACCAAGCAGAAGGTTATCGCTTTGGGTAAACAACTGATTATCGTCAATATATTTTCGGAATTGATGATACATCGATGGATAATGGCTACATAGACCAAGGTTCGGCTTTCATGTCCTCCTCGGCGCTCCACCTGAAATGCCATTGTACAATCTCTTCAATAATATCATCAGGAAGTGGTTCGATACTTTCACTTGCCAACAAAAATTGCTCAAAATTTTCGGCTTTCGATGTTGCACCAACGGTAGCCCTTACTTGTGTAAAGCTGTGGGCAAATCGCATACAGAACTCGGTCCAGTTTTCAACGCCCGATTTTTCAAAAATTGGCAAAATTTGGCTTGCCCTTTTCTGCAAGTATGGCTTCCAGGCAAAACCGGGTTCGTTGCTTAAGCGGTCCACTGGCCCACCGGCAACAGTGCGCAAAGCAATAATTGGTTCGTATTGTTCGGTAATCAGCTCCCACAGTTCGTTACTTACAAAGCGTTGTAACGGATTAAGGTAGAAAATTACGCCATCGACCAAGCCTTTTGTGTAGCCACCTTTAAGGGCTTTTAGTGCGATATGCGAAGTCCATGGGAATACTTCAAGCACAAACCTTTTGACAGTTCTGTTCTTTTTAATTTTCTCAAGTTCGGCATAGCAATCGCCACCATTTGCAAAGTCGATGGCCAAATTGCCCCCAAGGCAAAGCTGACCAACATCGATGGAATTAACGCCCATGGGCTCAAAATTATTCTTAATATCGGCTTTAAACTCATCGATGGTTTCGCCCCCAAGCTTAACAATCATACTAGGAACTTTAGAACGATCAATATCGAAAGCCTTATTAAGCACATCGAGCGCATTGCCATACCAACGGCTGGTGTGAAACCAAATGCCGGTATCGACAGCAGCTTTGGCCATTTCAACCCTGTCGTCGAAAGGGATATTTTGATCGCCAAGTCGTGTTGTTCCAAAAACAAAAGGGGAAACATCGGTTAATAGAACCGATTTTTCAGAAAAATCATGAACATCCATCCTGCTTATTTTACTTCAACAATAATGAAAAAAATTGTAATCACTAAAAGTAGCAAAAACAATAAAAAAATCCACCATGTCACTGGTGGATTTTTATCTGTTTGTTTAAAAAAGTGTTCGAAAAGTGTGAAAAAATTATTCTGATACCACTTCAAATTCAAAATCAACAACAACTTCGCGGTGAAGTTTGATTTTTGCTGTGTGGGTACCAACTTCTTTTACGCCCTCTTTTGGGAGCGTAATGTTTTTGCGGTCAACTTCAATACCTTTTTCGGCAATGCTTTCGGCAAGCTGAATATTGTTAACCGAACCGAAGATTTTACCTGTAGTGCTGGTTTTTGCGCCAATTGAAACTTTGATGGCTGCAAGTGTTTCAGCAACTTTTAGTGCTTCTTCTTTTAATTTTGCTTCTTTATGGGCACGCTGACGAATATTTTCGGCCAATACTTTCTTAGCCGATTCGGTGGCAACGATAGCCATTTGTTGCGGTATCAGGTAATTGCGGCCATATCCGTCTTTAACGGTAACGATATCGTCTTTTGAGCCCAAACCCTGTACGTCTTGTTTCAATATAATTTCCATCAGTAAGTCCTCCTTTTATTTCATTAAATCGGTTACATATGGCAGCAAAGCAATGTGGCGGGCACGTTTAACCGCCTGAGCTACTTTGCGTTGATATTTCAATGAAGTACCGGTAAGCCTACGAGGTAAAATTTTACCTTGCTCGTTAAGGAACTTCTTCAGGAACTCAGGATCTTTGTAATCGACATACTTGATTCCGTTCTTTTTGAAACGGCAGTATTTTTTCTTTTTCACCTCCACGGTTGGTGGGGTCAAATATCTGATTTCTGATTGATTTGATGCCATGGCTTATTTCTCCTCTATTTTAGCTTGAACTTTTTTGCGTCGTTTTTCACTATACTCAGCAGCATATTTATCTAACCTGAAAGTTAAGAAACGGATAATGCGCTCGTCACGACGATACATAATCTCTAAAGTTTCGATGAAAGATGGATCTGCTTTAAACTCGAGCAAATGGTAAAAGCCCGTTGATTTTTTCTGAATGGGATAAGCCAATTTCTTAAGGCCCCAATCTTCTTGATGTAGTATCTCACCACCATTTTCGGTAACAAGATTGCTGAATTTAGTTACCACCTCTTTAAACTGCGCTTCGGAAAGAACAGGAGTGGCAATAAATACAGTTTCGTACTGATTGAACATTTAATTTACCTTTTAATTAATAATTCGTTTAATTTTTCAATTCACGTAATCGACCGGTAATTAATCGTTTACTTGGATTCAGCAAATTGAGCGCGCAAAATTAACAATTTTAACTTGTTCTGCAAATATTTTGGGTTTTTGTTTTTGGCTTAAAAACCAATAATTTGAAACCCGAAACATTGCAAATCTATTTTATATATTTTACATTTATAGGCAGCTTATTCATATTGTAAAATGAAACTTTTATATCGACTTTGCATTTTGTTTTTACTCAGCAGTAAAAGTATGCTATTATTTTCGCAGGAAAACTTACAAATCAGTGGTGGCATCAACCTGTTATCACAACAGTACTGGCGAGGCTTCAGCTTAAGCAGTGTACCGGGCATACAGGCCGAAACAACATTTTCGTACGGCAAATTCAAATTATGCTTATGGGGTGCATTGGCCTCAAACCTGAAATATTCCGAAATCGATATAATCCCCTCGTACGCTATAAAAAATTTTGAATTCATCATCAATCATTATTATAACCCCGTTTACGGCGAAAACAATAGTTTTTTTAATTTCGGAAGCGAGAACAACAGGCATTCAACCGAAATCTTTGTAAGTCATTATGCCAATAAAATTCCTTTCAACATAAGTATTGGCACTTTCATTTTTGGCGATAAAAACAGCATGCAGCAACCTAATTATTCAACCTACATTGAAATTGCATACCCATTTTCGCTAAAATGGGCCGATGCCGAAATTTCGACAGGCGCGAGTCCGTTCGAAGGTTACTATTCCCAAAAAGCAGCTGTTACTCACTGTGGATTTATGTTGAGCCGAAACATCGAAATAAAAAACGGATTCAACTTACCCTTATCGCTAGCGCTTAACTATAACCCTTACGTTAACAAGTTTTTCGTAGTGGCAAAAGCCGGTATTTTCAAATAACACCCCACATCAAACATAAAACATCCAATAACAAGTAATCACATTAATTTTATTGCATACTGTTAAAAATAAGCCAAGGCACACTTCACCTTTAGCAGGTAAAGGCTTATATTTGTCGAAAAAGTAAACACCCGTTTAAAAAATGACAACAATTGCATTGGAAGAAAAATTTAATGCGGCATTGACCGGATTACTCAATATTTGCAAAAAAAGCAGTGTTGCAATCGACATCGCCAAGGTAGAAGATGCGGGACAAAAAGCTTTTAAAATATTGGGGGCTTCGTGCTGGGAAACCGGCGAACCCATTATCTTCCATTCAATTAAAGTTGCAAAGGTTGTTGCCAACGACATTGGCATAGGTACCGACTCGATTGTAGCTTCCCTGCTGCACAATGTTTTCGAAAGCAATAACGAAAAAGACGAAATCATTAATCAGCTGCCTTTAATTTTTGGTAATCAGGTTTTCGAATTGCTCGAAGGTCTTTTCAAAATAAATTCGATTGATACGGTTAACATCTCTGTTCATTCCGAAAATTTCAGGAGACTGCTCTTAACCCTCTCGGGCGATTTGCGCGTTGTGCTGATAAAAATTGCCGACCGCCTAATAGATATGCGTAACCTAGAAGAGCTGCCCGCCGAGCTTCAAAATAAATACGCAACCGAAACCTCGTACTTATATGCCCCACTGGCTCACCGCCTTGGCATATACAACATCAAATCGGAACTCGAAGACCTTTCGTTAAAATACTTGCGTCCCGACGACTACCAACTTATTGTTAAAAAACTGGAAGAAACAACCGAAGAACGCAAAAAGTTTGTTTCGGAATTTGTTAAACCGATTGAAAAAAAGCTGAAATCAAAAGATTTTTCCTTTGAAATGAAAGCCCGCACCAAGTCGGTTTATTCCATTTGGAACAAAATGAAAAAAACAAAAGTAAGCTTCGAGGAAGTTTACGACTTGTTTGCCATACGGGTAATTCTCGATTCGAAACCCGAAAACGAAAAATCGGATTGTTGGCAGGTTTACTCCATAGTAACCGAAGAATACCAACCCAACACCGAACGCATGCGCGACTGGATTTCGATACCAAAATCGAACGGTTACGAATCGCTGCACACAACGGTAATGGGGCCTCATGGGAAATGGGTAGAAGTACAAATACGCACTACCCGCATGGACGAGGTTGCCGAAAAAGGCATGGCCGCCCACTGGAAGTACAAAGGCGGGAAAGGTAATGCCGACCTCGACAACTGGCTCGCCGGAATACGCGAAATACTCGAAAACCCCGAATCGGATCCTAATGCTTTGATCGACGAATTCAAAACCAACATCTACGACGACGAGCTTTTTGTATTCACACCAAAAGGCGATCTGAAAAAACTACCGGCTGGCTCAACTGTGCTCGATTTTGCCTACGAAATTCACTCAGGACTGGGAGACAAATGCGTTGGCGGGCGCATTAACGGCCGTAAAGTTTCGATAAAGCAAAAACTAAAAAATGGCGACCAAGTAGCTATCGACACCTCAAACAATCAAAAACCAAAACTCGACTGGCTCGATTTTGTTGTTACCTCGAAAGCCAAAAGCCGCATCAAATCGAGCCTTAACGAAGCCCGTAAACGCGAAGCCGAAAATGGAAAAGAAATTGTTAAACGGAAATTTAAAAATTGGAAAATTGATTATTCCGACGACAACATACGCAAACTGTTGGCCGAACTTAAATTTAAATCGGCCCAGGACATGTATTATGCCATTGCGAGCGGGCAAATTGAGGCACTTGCATTAAAAAACATCCTAAAAGAAAACACCGGCGACGAGAGCAAAGCCAAAGATGTTCTTGGCGAGTTGCTGCCCAAAAAAGTTGTTGAACACTTATCGTTCGATAACAACGACGAGTTTTTGGTTATCGACAACTACCTGAAAAACATCAACTACAAATTGGCGCAATGCTGTAACCCTATTTTTGGCGACGATATTTTTGGCTTCATAACTATACGCGAAGGCATAAAGATTCACCGCGAAGCTTGCCCCAACGCCGCCCAAATGCGCGAACGTTATCCGTACCGATTTATTAAAGCCCGATGGAAAGACAACAAACAAAACAATTCGTTTCAAGCTACCATACACATGGTTGGCACTGACCGAACCGGTATAGTTGGCGACATATCGTACATTATTGCCAAAGATGTTGGTGTGCAAATGCGTTCAATAAATATTGATTCGAAGAACGGCGAATTTGAAGGCGTACTAAGGGTTTTTGTCAATAACATTGAGCACCTCGATTATTTGATGCATAAACTTAAAAATATAAAAGGCATTCAACATGTATCGAGGGGCGATTTCTAAAATGCATACAATACCATGCGCATAGTTGTTGCTCCAAATGCCATGAAAGGCTCACTTGATGCCTTCGATTTTGCCGATGCCATTGAATGCGGTCTAAGAAAAGCACATTTAAACCATATTGTAAAAATACCTGTTGCTGATGGAGGCGATGGCACTGCCAAAATTCTGTCAGCACTCAGCAACTCGCACTTTGTACACAGCTTGGTTTGCGACCCGCTTAACAGGCCAATCGAATCGGGCTTTTACATCGATAACAACCATACCGCATTTATAGAAATGGCGGATGCTTCGGGACTAAAACTTTTACAAAAAAACGAATATTCACCTTTGCATTCAACAAGTTATGGCACGGGACAACTCATTAAACATGCTATTGAAATCGGAGCCCGCAAAATAATACTGTGCCTTGGCGGCAGCGCGACAGTCGATGCCGGTACTGGTGCACTCATGGCACTAGGCACAAAGTTTTACAATAACAAAAACAAACTTATTGAACAAGGCTGCGGCAATACGCTCGACCAAATTGATAAAATTGACAGCAGCGAAACAACTAGCTTACTAAAAAATATCGACATAGAAATAATTGCAGATGTAGAAAACCTTATTTCAGGAGCCAACGGAGCAGCAAAAACATTTGCCCCACAAAAAGGAGCCAACCCAAATGAAGTTATTCAACTCGAAAACAAAATAAAAACCTTTGTTTCAGTACTATCGGCACACAGTAAAACCCATGCACAAAACATAACAGGTGGTGGAGCTGCCGGAGGATTTGCGGCAACATTTGCAGCCTTGTTAAACATACGAATTAACCATGGGGCCAACTACATACTAAGGCAAACAGGCTTTTTCGAAGCTACAAAAAAGGCCGATGCTATAATCACCGGCGAAGGCATAATTGATGAATCTACCCTATTTGGGAAAGCTCCCGGTACGATTTTAAACTTTGGCGAACTAGCCAACATACCGGTTTACGCCATTTGTGGCAGTAATTTATTACAAACACCAAATAAATTCGAAAAAGTTTTTGCATTAACAGCAATTGAAAAGAACCCACAAACGGCCATGAACAAAGCATATGAATTAACAGTTATTCAAGCTAAGAAATTAGGCAAATACATAAATACAAAACAATGAATGACAAACTAATAAATGCAACAGCAGCTTTCGAAAACAACAATTTAAACGAAAGCCTCCAAATAGTTGAAGCAATAATTGACCAACAATCAGAAACTGACGCTATAGAGGCCTTGTTGCTTAAAGCAAAAATACTATACAAACAACAACAATGGGGCAATACCCTTAATGTATTGAATAGAATACTCGACATTGCCCCTAATAACGAACAAGCGAGCAACTATAAAAAAATAGTACAAAACATATTAACTTTTTGGCATAAAGACAATTATAACCCCTGATTGTTTTTGTCAGTTTTTTGGCCTGATTATTGAATTCTGATCTAAAAAAATGCTAAAAATAATTCAATAATTTTCAAAAAAGATCATTTTAACTATCTTTGGAATCCGAAAAACGTAACTAGTATATAATCAATTTTTTAAACGAATAACTATATGAAGAAAATACTATTATTAATTGTAGCAATCTCTGCATTTTCGGCAGTATTTGCACAAGATTTGAGCGAAGGGTTAAAGGCTAAAAACGATGGCAACGATGCCTTCAGGAACAAAGATTACGTTGAAGCTATTAAGCAATGGGGAATTTATTTAAAATCGGATGAAGAAGGAGTAGCCGACGACGTAAACACACAAACGCTGTACAATAACAGCCACAGGTTTGCTGCCTCAAACTTTTTACAAAAGAAAAATTTTCAATCGGCATACGATTATTACGTAAAG
>DAOSWJ010000041.1:0-15496 GCA_035380005.1 Prolixibacteraceae bacterium
CATGTCAATCCTGCTGTGCTTGCTCAGATGCGTCAACATGTGGTCGAAAAAACCCAGTCCGGTTGATATTTCGGTTTTGCCTTTTCCATCAAGGTCGAGCCAAATGTCGATGTCGGTTTCTTTGGTGGTACGCTTCACGGTTGCTGTGCGGTCGGTTTTGGCAACTTCGGCGTACACCTCGTCCCAGTTGGTGGTTTTGAGTACACAAACTTCGGTCAGACCTTTATCAACGAGCAGTTCATCGGGTTCGTTGCTTAGCCATATTGCTTTGCAGCCGAGGTTTTTAGCTAGTTCCACATCGGTTAAACGGTCGCCTATTACGTAACTTTTACTCAGATCGTAACTGCCATCAATGTATTTGCCCATCATGCCGGTACGTGGCTTGCGGGTTGGAGCGTTGTCCTCGGGAAAGCTGCGGTCGATCAGAATGTCGTCGAAAACCACCCCTTCGCCCTCGAACGCTTTGAGCATTTTGTTGTGTGCCGGCCAAAAAGTTTCTTCGGGAAACGAGTCGGTTCCCAGTCCGTCTTGATTGGTCACCATCACCAACTCATAGTCGAGGTTTTTGGCAATGAAATGCATGTTGCGGAACACGCCCGGGTAAAACTCGAGCTTTTCGAGGCTATCAAGCTGGTAGTCAACCGGTGGTTCAATGACCAGGGTTCCGTCTCTATCGATAAAAAGTGCTTTCTTCATAATTTTTTTAAATATCCAATAATGAATATCCAATGTAAAATATCCAATTATTTGGGCAGTTTCGATTTTGCTGTTTTAACACTTTTGGCGAAAATAGCTATTAGCTCTTCATTTTCTTTTAAAGTAGGAAGAATCTTGGAATCAACAAGGAGTCTTTTTCTTAAAACGATTTTTAAACAGACTTTTGTTTCTCTTAATTCCTTTAATAAAATTTGGGCTTTATGTATAAAATCTTTTTGTGATTCGGCTGATTGTACTTCACCATACAACAATGCTGGAGCAGTTGAGCTTCTGATTCCTTGACTTCCTAAATGATTTGCAAGTTTTGTATTTGGTAAATTTTCAATTACATCACTTACCATTATTGCAAAATCTATCAAACGATCTTCTAAATCAAATTTTCGTGTTTCCATAAAAATTGGATATTGGTTATTGATTATTCAATATTGGATATTTTTTTTAATAGCTCTCCATTTTCCTCCGGGCTTCCCACCGTTATTCGCAGGCTATCTTCACAAAGCGCTATTTTGGAGCGGTCGCGAACAATTACACCTTCGTTCATGAGGTGTTCAAATTTCTTGCGGGCACCATCCATTTTTACCAATAAGAAGTTGGCATTGCTGGGATAAACTTTTTGCACAAAACTAAGTTGTTTTAGTTCATTGGCCAGTTTTTCTCGCTCGGCAATAATGGTTTTTACCCAAGCATCTTTCTCTTCAACATTTTGCAACGATTGCATTACCCGTTGCTGTGTGAGTTGGTTGATGTTGTAAGGGAATTTGATTTTGTTTAGCACAGCAATAATCTCGGGCGAGGCGAATGCCATCCCCAAACGGATTCCGGCCAAACCCCAGGCTTTTGAGAACGTTTGAAGCACAACCAAATTAGGGTATTTTTCTATATCGGCGAGCAAGGTTGTACCTGGGGCAAAGTCGATATAGGCTTCGTCAACCACCACAATGCCACGGAAACCTTGTATCACTTTGAGCATTTCGCCACGATCGAGGTTGTTACCGGTTGGATTGTTGGGCGAGCAAAGAAACAACAGTTTAGATTTATCGTCGGCAACAGCCAGTAATTTTGATGCTTCTATCTGATAATCATCGTTGAGCAGCACTTTGCGGATTTCGATGTCGTTGATGTCGGCCGAAACGGTGTACATGCCATACGATGGTTCAATGATGATTGAATTGTCAATGCCCGGATTGCAAAAAGCACGGTACAACAGGTCGATGGGCTCGTCGCTGCCATTTCCTAAGAAGATATGGTTAGGTTGAACGCCTTTGATTTCGGCAATTCGTTTTTTAACTTCCTGCTGATACGGGTCGGGGTAGCGATTGTAGCCCGTATCGTAAGGGTTCTCGTTGGCATCGAGGAAAACGGATGCACTGCCGCTAAACTCGTCGCGAGCCGAGGAGTAAGGAGTAAGAGCCTCTATGTTTTTTCGAAGTAATTGTTTTATTGGTTTCATCTTTCTTTGTTTCAGAAAGCAATTGGAAGCGATTGAAGGCAATAGAAAACAGTTGAAGACAATTGTTCTTTGGCACATTCAAGTTTCACTTCCTAAAGTTTTTCATTGCTTTTATCGTTTTTAATTCTTTTATCTAATGCAACTATATAATTCCAAAGTTTAATTTTCAAGTTGTTGCACTCACTTGAAAGTTGGTTGTATGTTGAATCATCAATCAAATTCCGTCGATGGGCTTTATGAAGCCATGTTGCCGTTTCATATAAAGAGCCACGAGCGAAAAGGCAAAACCTTCGATTGTCGCGAGGAGACAAACGGCCATAACCTTCAGAAATATTTGCACTAATTGAGTCAGCAGCATCGGTCAATTGTTGTCCAATTCCCCGTTTTTCAAACCAATCCCATTTAATCACAATGTCCCAAACTTCATCTCCTAACCGAAGTGCAATCTGATATATTTCTAATTCTTCTAATTTCATGTTCTAATATTTTTATTTTGTCTTGCTATTATCAGCCGCCTTCAACTGCTCACTATTGCTTTCAAACGCTTTCTATTGCCTTCAATCGTTTTCAGCCACTTTTCCCTTTTTCCAACTGCTTACTATTGCCTCCCCTTTGTCCAATTGCTTTCAATCGTCTTCTATAGTCTTCAATTGTTTTCCTTTTTCATTCTCAACGTTGCCGCATTCTTATGTGCAAACAAGCTTTCGGCTTCGGCCATTTGCTCAATTACGGGCCCCAGGTTTTGGATGCCTTCTTTGGTGATTTCCTGATAGGTGATTTTGCGGATAAAACTATCGAGGTTTACACCGCTGTAACTTTTTGCCCATCCGTTGGTTGGCAGGGTATGATTGGTTCCTGAGGCATAATCGCCGGCACTTTCGGGCGTGTAGCTTCCAAGAAATATTGAACCTGCATTGATGATTTTCTCGGCTACTTCGGCGTAGTTTTTCATTTGAATAATGAGGTGTTCGGCAGCGTACAGGTTCATCATGTCGATCATTTCCTGCACGGTTTCAACCAAGAATATCTTGCTGTTGCCAAGGGCTTTCAATGCATAATCCATTCGTGGAAGAACAGCCAATTGCTTCTCCAATTCAACTTGAACTTCGTCAATAAGCTTTTCCGAAGTGGTGACCAAAATCACCTGGCTATCGGCACCGTGCTCAGCTTGCGAAAGCAGGTCGGAGGTTACAAAGGCTGGGTTGGCGGTTTCGTCGGCCATTACAGCAACTTCGCTTGGGCCGGCAGGCATGTCGATGGATACATCGTTCATGCTTACCAGTTGCTTGGCGGCTGTTACATACTGGTTGCCGGGGCCAAATATTTTGAAGACTTTTGGTACACTTTCGGTGCCATAAGCCATAGCCCCAATGGCTTGTATGCCGCCAATTTTAAATATTTTGGTAATGCCCGACAGTTGGGCTGCAAAAAGTACTTCGTTTGGTAAATTGCCATCTTTTTGTGGTGGGGTACAAAGTACAATTTCGCGGCAACCGGCAATATTAGCCGGAATTGCCAGCATGAGTATGGTTGAGAAAAGCGGTGCTGTACCGCCCGGAATGTACAATCCAACTTTTTCGATGCCCACACTTTTTTGCCAGCACTTAACGCCCGGAGTGGTTTCAATCACTTTGGTTTCAAAACGCTGTGCTTCGTGGAATTTGCGAATGTTGGCCGCTGCACTTTCAATAGCTTTTTTGAGCTCAGGATTTAGCTGCGCTGCTCCGGCTGCTATTTCGTCATTTGAAACCAGCATGTTATCGAGTTCAACCTTATCGAATTGTGCGGTATATTTTTGAACAGCCGCATCGCCATTTGCTTTAATGTCGTCGAGCACAGCTCTCACTTTATCGTTTAGCTGAGCCGTTTCGAAGGCAGGGCGTTGCAACAGCGAGGGCCAATCCAATACTAACGGGTTCTTTATTACTTTCATAATTTAAAGTCATTGGTCATTGGTCATTGGTCATTAGCAAAGTGAAAAACACAATGACTAATGACTATTGACAAATGACTGTATTACATTATCATTTTTTCAATAGGCAATACCAAAATTCCCTCGGCACCCAGTGCTTTCAGTTTTGAGATGTTTTCCCAAAAGAACTTTTCTTCAATTACTGAATGCACCGAGCTCCATCCGCTTTCAGCTAATGGCATAACTGTTGGGCTTTTCATGCCAGGGAGCATCGAGATAATTTGATCGAGCTTATTGTTAGGCGCATTGAGCATGATGTATTTTTTACCTTTCGATCGTTCAACCGATTCGATGCGAAACAACAGTTCGTCGAGAATGGCTTGTTTTTCGGAGCTTAAGCCGGGAGTTTTGATTAACACAGCCTCGCTCGGGGTAACTACTTCTACCTCTTTCAAGCCGTTCGAAACAAGTGTTCCGCCTGAACTTACAATATCAAAAATACCATCGGCCAGGCCAATTCCAGGTGCAATTTCAACCGAGCCGTTGATGACATGAATGCCGGCTTTTATGCCTTTTTCGGAAAAGAATTTTTCGAGAATTACAGGGTAGGAGGTGGCAATGGTTTTGCCTTCGAACCATTGTGGACCAGTGTAGTTTTCGGCTTTGGGTATGGCCAGCGAGAGTCGACATTTGCTGAATCCAAGCCGTTTAACCAGATCAACATTTTTGTTTTTCTCGAGCATCTCGTTTTCGCCCACAATGCCAATGTCGGCTACACCGTCGGCAACTGTTTCAGGTATATCATCGTCGCGCAGGTAGAGGATTTCGACCGGAAAATTTTTTGCAGGCGACAGCAATTGCCGTTTTCCAACAGTAAGTTTTATGCCACACTCGTTGATCAGCTCAACTGAATCTTCGTTTAAACGACCTTTGGTTTGAATAGCAATGCGTAAAATAGTATCCATATCTTCTTTTTAAATCGGTTTTACAAAAATAAAAAAGGCTCACCAAAAATGGTAAGCCTTAAATTTGTTAACGAATATCTTAGTTATTGTTCAGACATGATCGTATCAGCCTACCGTTTTTGCAGGTTAAGATGATGGCCGTGATGATGTCCGAATAATATTGTCATAGCATATTTTAATTTTCGTTGCAATATTAGTAATAATTTGAAACTAAAGCAATAAAAATTGTGTTAATTTTCGGTTAAGACAATCAATAGGTAAAACACGTAAAATGTGTTAATATTTTGAAACATAAACCAATGTGCCTATTTTTGATTTCGAATATCAAAATAGTTTATTCAAATAACCAAAAATTACGAGTATGTCACCTTTTACAAAAGATGGTCGGTTAATGATCCCAATTGCCAAACGGAGAAAAAACACCAATAAAGACAAGGAAAAAACCGTAAGGTATGTGGTTGATCATGCTTATTGTCCTAAGGGTTGTAGCATAATCGATAATGAAACCATTATTAATGGTTACCCTGGTTTGCGTTTCAAATTTGAACGAGAGTGTTGCAAAGGCGAATTCGTGATTTCGGCTGTTGAAGGCGATTTCGACAAAGTAATGATCAGTGGTGAGCTAAAACAAGGTGCAAAGGATGAGCTTTATTGTCCACACTGTGGAACGGCATTCGAAAAATTGGTAAACTGCAATTGCAGCCCCGATGCCGAAATGGTTGTGGTTGGCCTAACGCCACGATTGAACTATAACAATGCAATAACTTTTTGCAATGTAACAGGTTGCTCAAATGGTACCTTTATCAAATCGGGCGAAGTTATTCGCCATATCAGGCTTGTTTCGGGTTATTAAATGAAACTATTCTAAATCAACACACTTCGTTTAATACGAAGCTATTTTGCGGTAAACAACAAAATCGGTACTTTCAACTGTTACCAAATATATTGATGCCGGGTACTGCGATAAATCAATATTCAGTGTTTCGGAAGCAGCTTTTGCTTTATAAATTATTCTTCCCGAGTTATTGAGAACCGATACTGTGTACGAAGGCTTTAGCTGATCGATTACCAGTTTTTGCAGCTTCGGCCAGTAATATATTTCAATATTTGGAATAGCTGAATTTTTAAATGCATTTGTTTGTTCGACATTAATTATGGTTGAATCGGCCAGTTGGGCGATACTTGCCCAAATATTGTAAATGCCTTCTGTTTCAGAACTGAATCGACCAGTTTCGCTAATTGTTCCACCATCGGATTTCCATACTACATAGGCATCGGTAACGTTGCCAAACTGATCGGTGGCTGTGGCTGTAAACTGTTGTGATGCGGTTGTTTTTATGCTTGGTTTTTTTGGTGTTATCGATAAGCTTACCGGGTAGCAAATGTTAGTGTTTTCGATATTGCCGGCATTTTCCGAAAAATAAATATCGTCAACAGCAATGTCGGTTATGTTACTCCCCGACATGGTAAAAATATTACCACAGGCCGAAAGGTCGAGCCCTTTAGCCACTAAGCTATTTACCGGAACTGAAATGCGGTGCCATTTCCCGTCGCGGATGAAATTGTATGGATCGTTGTTGTTAACAAATTCAACACTTCCTTGGGTATTGTTTGCTCCCTGAACGGCTATATTGAATGTTTGAGAAGCTTTAGTTCGCAACATGAAATTCAGGTAGCCGTTTGTAAACTTATTGAGGTTAAGCGGGTTAGTCGAAAAAACACCAAAGCCCCACCAAGCTGCTGCTCCCGACGAACGGAACGAAAGTACATCCTCGCCTTCGTATGCCGGTAAGTTGTTATTAAAGCTTACGGTTCCGTCCCAGTTGTAAACATGGCCGTTAACATTGTCGATATTCAGTTTATTGTCGATGGCCGGGTTGTTTGTATATACACCAAAAACACCACTTGCAGGAATGGTTTCGCTGTAATAAACTTCATCGATGGCAATATAGCCACTTTGGCTGCTTTCGCCCTTAATTATAAGTAAATCGGTAAGCGCTGTAATGTCTATTTGGTTAAGGGTATTCTCGATAGGGATAAATATGGGGTGCCAATTTCCATCACGGGGAAATGTTTCGTCAATAGTAATAAGTGCTTCGTTGCCCTGTTGATCGGCAATGCCCATGTTTAGCTCATCCTCGATATTGGTTTTAAAATAAAACTGTACACTACCGTTTTGGTAATTTTGCATGTTGCGCGCAAGGGCTGGCTTCAATCTAATTTCGAAAGCTTCGTTTTGATTTGCATTATATGCAAGAACATTACTGCCCTCGTAGGCTGTTTCGCCGGGTTTTTCGCTTAGTCCTTCGGTGTTTACAAGTAAGTCGAATGTTGGTTTAAGGGTCATATCAACAGGTGCACTTTCCTGAAAAACGCCATAATTACCATAAAGGGGCAATTCTTCGTCCGAAAAATCGGTTTCCGACTGATAAACTTTTACCCAATCGACATACATGCTTGCCGGAAAGTTGGCAGTAATTTCGTTGCGGTTATATATGCCCGGAACAGAACCACCAACAGCTAAATTGAAAATAATATAGTGCTGATAATTACGGTATTCTTCGGTGTCGTCGCCATCAATACCCATCGAAAAATAGGGTGTCGGCGAGTCGTTAAAATATACCGAAATTGATGTTTCGTCCCAAATAACAGTGTGCTTAAAAAAGCCGCTTGAGAGATCTTGGCTGGCAACAAATTCTTTACCGTAATCGCGTGGAAAAGGTCCCCAAAAAAGGTGTGCGCCAATGTGGCTGTTCACTTTACCCATGGCAATTCCTGCTGCATGCCCCATTTCAAGCACGTCAATTTCGCCACAGTCGGGCCAGCCAACCGGGGTGTAGCCAAGGGTCCAAAATGCAGGCCATAAGCCGTTGGCCAAATCGGGTATCTTTATCGAAGCTTCGAGCTTTCCGCGCCTGAACGCAAATTTACCACGGGTGTTTACCCTACCCGATGTATAATGGTATCCACCAAACTGTTCTTCTTTTGCTGTAATAATAAGGCAGTTATTACCGTTACCGTCGTCACCAACAGTAACGTTTTCGCTTTTATAATGTTGAAATTCGCTGTTGCCGCCTGTGTTCCAAATGCCTACTTGATTTTCGGTATTCCATTTTGTTGAATCGAGGCTGTTGCCATTGAATTGATCTTCCCAAACCAATTGGTAGTTCTGGGCAAAACTGTTCATCGACAATATTATTTGAGTAAAAAAGAAGATAATTAAGACTTGTTTTGGTGCTTTTGTAAACCTATTCATTGAGCATTATTTTAGAATTGTTTGAAGCGAAATTATTGAATTCTTTACTAATATGTTGCGATAAACATCAAATGTTGCCGGTTTGTTGAGTTTTTGAAGGGTTTTTAAGTGCATTGAGAAACTTTTGATGTATTTTTTTCACCTAATTGGCAGGTAATATTTGGGTGGTTTATTAAGTATATTGGTACAATATCCCGATCTTTTAAAAAAGTTTTCGATTCGAGTTTTAAAAATTCTACTTTTGTTATGATAAAATAAGCAAATACATGTACGAAGGCATTATTGAAACCCTTATCAAGCTTTTTGCCATAGTAACCGATGTTAATAGCGAAAACTCAAGTACAGAGTCATCGGAGCTGGTTCAATCGTATCTGAAAGAAAATTTCAGTAACGATTTGGTTGAGAAGTACATGGAGTTGTACCATCAGAATATTGATTATTATCATGTAAGGCATCGCGAAATATTATACGGCACCGAGGAAGCTGAACAAAAGGGCATAAACAGCAAATACCTGAAAAAAATATGTAATGGTATTGTTGAGCTTTTTAAACTCGAAACGCGCTACATGATTATTGTTCAGCTGCTTAATTTTATTAATAAGCCTACCGGACTTAGTCAGCAGGATATTCGTACAGTTAAACTTGTAGCACGCGGCCTTAAAATCGATAAAGCAGAATACAACGATCTGAAGAAATTTTATCTCGAATCGATTGAAAAAGTAGAAGATAAAAGCTCGTTGTTTGTTGTGAATGGAAACGAAGAGTATCACGATGCAGAAATAAAACACCTGCAACGTATTAATCAACAAGTAGAGGTTCAGTTAATTCGTATCAAAAGTATCAATAACTTGTTTTTTAAATATTCGGGACCACGAAACTTATATCTTAACGGGCACCGCTTGGCCCAAAACAGGCTTTATTTATTTCCATCGGGCGGAATTTTGCGAACCTCGCGCATTGTGCCAATATATTACAGTAGCATTATGTCGCGGTTTATTCGTAAAGAACGGAAAAGCATAATTATTTATAATGCCGAGGATATCGAATATCGGTTTTCGCGAAAAGTTTTTGGTTTGCATCCTTTAAGTTTTCAAGAACGATCGGGCGATTTAGTGGGTATTTTGGGTGGAAGTGGTGTTGGGAAAACCACCTTGCTGAATGTGCTTAACGGTAAGCTAAAACCTCACAAAGGTAAAATTACCATTAATGGTTACGATTTGCACGACCCTGAAAATGCAGAACGATTACAGGGCTTGATTGGATATGTGCCACAAGACGATTTGCTTTTAGAAGAACTTACAGTTTATCAGAATCTTGAGTTCAACGCACGGTTTTGTTTTGGAAGCATGACCGACAGTGAGATTGAAGAAATTATTGAACAGTCGCTGGTTGATTTCGATTTGGTTGAAGCCCGCGATTTGGTGGTTGGAAGCCCGCTCAAAAAAATATTAAGCGGTGGACAACGAAAGCGCCTAAACATTGCCCTTGAATTGATGCGCGAACCTGCCATTTTGTTTGCCGATGAACCTACTTCGGGCCTTTCGTCGGCCGACTCCGAAAAGGTAATGTATTTGCTCAAAAGGCAGTGTTTGAAAGGAAGGTTGGTTATTGCAAATATCCACCAGCCATCGAGCGATATCTTTAAATTGTTTGACCGTCTGATTGTTATGGACAAAGGCGGGCGGGTGGTTTTCTTTGGAAACCCAATGGAGGCGGTAACATATTTTAAGCACGAAGCTGGATATGTTAACCCCGACGAAAGCGAGTGCATGGCTTGTGGTAATGTTAAAACCGAACAACCCTTGCGAATAATTGAAGAACGCATGGTTGACCCCTTTGGGAAAAGCATCAGACGAAGGAAAATTGCTCCCGAAGACTGGTACGAACGATACAAAAAGAAAGTGGAACCAAGGGTTGTTGATTTTATGCAACAAAATCCGGTTGATGGAGAGGAAATACCCGAAGTAAAGTTTAAAACACCCGATTGGTTTGAGCAACTTAAGCTTTTTTTGAAGCGCGATTATGTTACAAAACGTTCAAACAGGCAATACTTATCTATTGCATTGCTTGAAGCTCCGGTACTTGCATTAATTTTGGGTTTCTTTTCAAAATTCTCGCCCGACGGTATTTATACATTTGGGAATAACGATAACATTCCGGCATTCTTTTTTATGTGTGTAGTAGTAGCCTTGTTTATTGGCTTAAGCATTAGTGCAGAAGAGATTTTTAAAGACAGAAAAATCAGAAAACGGGAAGAATTTCTCAATCTCAGTAAAGGTGCGTACCTAACATCAAAAGTGTTATTGTTGTTTGTACTTTCGGCTGTTCAAATGGCCAGCTTTTTGGCTATCGGATACTTCATGCTAGACATTAACGGCCTGGCTTTCAGTAATTGGGCTATTTTATTCAGCACAGCTTGTTTTGCAAATTTACTCGGATTGAACCTTTCATCGGGCTTAAACTCTGCCGTTGCAATTTATATTTTGATCCCTTTAATGTTGGTGCCTCAACTTTTATTGAGTGGCGTAATTGTCGATTTTAATAAAATGCACCCTTCAATAAGTAACTACTCGCGAACCCCGCTCATTGGCGACCTGATGGCTTCGCGTTGGAGCTACGAGGCAATGGCTGTTAATCAATTTAAAAACAATAAGTACCGTAAACATACCTTCGATTTGGAACAACAAAAGAATAAGTATCACTTTATGACTTATTACTGGTTGCCCGAGCTTAAGCACAGTTTCGATGAATATAAGCGTTTTATTGCCAACGGACAAAAGGCCGAAGCTTTAAAAATTGAACCTTTAATGTATAATTCGTTCAATGTTTTAATGGCCGATATCGATTCTGTAAATACAGCTGGGCTCGAAGCTTTAAGAACGGATAATTTCAAGTTAGAAGAATATTTGTATTACGATAGTTTATTGACAAAAGGGCATGGTTTTTATTTATCGGGATATCAGCATGCTACGCGCGAACTCGATAGTAAGTTGAATTATTTGCTGAATAGCTTTAGTAATAATACCGACGAGCTTGTCGCTTATCGAAACCGCTATGTAAACAAAAAACTTGAGTCAATAATGCGCGATAAATATTCTTTCAAGAAAATTGACAAATCAGATCTATATATTTATCAATCGGACGAAGCCATATTCAGAGAACCGGTTTACCATAACGGACGTGCGCAGTTTTATGCACCATACAAATACCTGGGGAATGTAAAAATTGGTACGGTATTGTTCAACATCCTTATTTTATGGGGCTTTAGCATATTTTTAATGTTTGCGCTGTATTTCGATTTATTGCGCAAAGCAATAGATTATGTTGAGAAGTGGCAATTGTTGCAATTGACCAAATTAAGGGATAAGATTTTCTACAACCCAATGGCATTTATAAAAGGTAAAAAGAAATAGGTACTTTCCGGTTTACATTAAGCCATAATAAAATCGTATTGTAAATATTGCTAAAACTTTTCTTTGAAATGGGTATGTTGAATATTGGTTATTCGTATTGTTCAATATTCCATTTAGCTGTTATGTTATTTAAAGCATCGGCATTAACATTTAAATAATTGGGAACAACATTCTCGACACCAATTTCGGAAGTAGGTTTTCCATTAAGAACATCGGCGGCCATAGTACCTGCTATTTTGCCAACATCGAAATAACGGGCACCCAAGCCAAACAAAACATTTCCACGAATATTGTATGGATTATTAGTAAACAAGGGTATTTGAGCCCTGCCTGCAGCATTAATCAACTGATCGATACCAAGCTCAACCACATTATCGCCACCTAGCCAAAGAGCCTCAACGCCGCGCATGGTAAGACTGGTTGCTGCTTCAAATATTTGTGTAGTATTTTCAACGCTCATTTCAATCAATTCAATTCCAAGTTCTTTACTTTTAGCCCTGGCTAAGCGCACACATGCTTCTGAACAAACTTCGCTGGGACACCAAACTGTTCCTACCTTTTTCAAATTTGGATTCATTTTTTTGGCAATATTGAAAGCCTCTTCAACAGGTTGAAAAGTGCCTATGCCCACCAAATGTAGCGGATGTTGGTGCGGAGCGGTACCGCTTATGCCAACCCCCGAGGCATAGGGGTCGGTAACTGCACAAAAAACATGCAGTACTTTTCCCTCCTTATTGGCATTGGCCATAACCTGCAAAGCTGGCGTACTAATGCTTATCACCATGTCGAAACGATTATTGATTATGTTTTGGGCAATAGAGTTGGCTGTGCCCATATCGCCTTCGGCGCTGTAACGTTTGATATTACAGTTTTTACCTTCAATAAACCCTTTCTCATTTAAGGCTTCGAGAATACCATTTTCAGCTTCGTCGAGTAATACTCGCGATGCAAATTTAAAAATGGCAATGTTATGGAAAGTATGTTTTTGAGGTGCTTTACGATTGTCTAAATCGAGTAGCAAAAGCACTGCTGCTATGCCAATTAAAAACAAGAATGCGTAAATTGTTTTCCAAAGTTTCATAATTTTATTGGTTTAAAAACAAACATAAAGATAACAATATTGATAATTAACTATACACAATAAAGCCAAATGGTTAAATAACATGTTGCTTTTCAGAAAAATGAACGATATTTTTTACTAATTTTAGCGAAAGAGGAATACTAAAACATTGAAACATGCATATTAAAACATCTGATCAGGAAAAATTGGTACTTGGCATGGGTGATTACACTTGTAACTGGGGTGTACATATTTGTGGCTTGTATGAAAACGATAATGAACGTGATGAAATCATTTTTGGTTTTTTGAAAGAGGGGCTAAAAGCAGACGATTTGCAGTTATATTGCCCGGTTGAACGCACAGTTGATGAATTTTATACCGAGTTTGAAGATGTCTGTCCGGCATGTAAAAATAAAATGCACAGTGCTGATAATATGCTAATTTCAACTGCTAAAGAATTATACTACCCCGAAGGGATTTTCGATCCATGGCACATGGACGACGCGCTTAATAAGATATTTGTCGAATCGCAAAATAAAGGGAAGCGCAATGTTAGGGCTACTGCCGAGATGGCTTGGGCTTTGGAAGCTATACCCGGTGTTGAGCACTTAATGGCCTACGAGGCGCGGCTAAATTATTTTATACCGGGCAAACCATGGATCAGCATATGTATGTATAACGTAAATAAATTTAGTGGGGCTACCATTATGAATGTTTTACGTACCCACCCTTATGCTTTAAGCGGCGGGGTAATTACCCAAAATCCCTACTTTATTCACCCTGATAAATGGCTGGCCGAAAATGCTCCGCAATACCTAACAAAAAACAAATAAACGATGCCAAAACTCGAATCGAACCTTTTATTGCTAACCGTAAACCTTGCGCAATTAAAAAATCCACAAAGGGTTATTCAGCTATTCATTGAAGGAACCATGGCTGTTTTGCCCGGTTGCAATATGAAATGGCACGAAGCCCTAGTTACTCCAAATGAAAATATGTACAGGGTATGTACCCGTCAAAAAACTTATGGTTTTGTCGAAACACAAAAATCAATTGAACAAAACGAACAGGTTTATCCACATTTTCAGAATGCTTTGCAATTACTGGCAATAATACTTGAAAACCTCGAACAAAACTTATTACTGAACAACCAAAAGTTACATTTGCAACAATTGGTCGATCAACAAACCAACGATCTTATCAGAAGCCACGAAGAACTCAATGAGGCGAACGAAGAATTAGCGACCACCAATGAAGAACTAATTGAATCGAACCAGTCGCTTATAGAAATCAATAAAAATCTTCACGACGAGATAGAAAAAAGAGAGGTGCTTGAGCAAAAATTAATCAACAGCGATAAGTTTTTTAACCATTCAACCGACCTATTTTGTATTGCAGGCTTCGATGGCTACTTTAAAGTGCTAAACCCTACATGGGAAACTGTGCTTGGTTGGAGCAAGGATGAGTTATTGGCAAGGCCGTGGAATGATTTTGTTCATCCCGATGACATAATCTCAACCGAAAATATAAAATCCACTATTGTTGAAGGTAAGGAAATATATCATTTCGAGAACAGGTATCGATGCAAAAACGGCGATTACAAATGGCTATCGTGGAACTCGTACCCACATCACGAAGAAAACATCATGTTTGGCGTTGCTCGGGATATTACAGCAATAACACAGGCCGAAGAAAAACTCAAAGAGAATGAAACAAAATTCCGAAGCATCATCCATTCAAGCCCCAACGGAATTTATATTTATGAATTGAATACCAAAGGCAGGTTAATCTTTTCAGGTGCCAACCCCTCGGCCGACCGTATAATTGGAATAAAACATGAGCTGCTAAATGGTAAAACCATTGAAGAAGCTTTCCCAAATCTGGCAAATACTTTTGTGCCCGATTTATATGCAAAAGTTGCCAAAGGAGAAAAACCATCAACAAATTTTGAAATAGAATATACCGACGATAATGCAAAAGGATATTTTGAAGTAAGCGTTTACCAAACTATCGAAAATGCAGTTGCTGTTGAATTTAGCGATATTTCTGAAAGAAAACACGCCGAAAACTTAATCAAGCAAAGCGAGGAGAAATACCGAACTTTAATTGAATTTGCCCCCGATGCCTTTTTCCATGGCGACCCAAATGGAAACTTTATAGATGCAAACATAAAAGCTTCGGAATTAACCGGATACAGCATCAACGAATTGTTGAAAATGAACATGGCCAAGCTTTTCAGTAACCCTGAATTAACCGGAAACCCTTTACGATACGATTTTCTAAAACAAGGTAAAACCGTAATTGCTGAACGGAACATTTTACGAAAAGATAAAAAGCAGTTGTTGGTTGAAATGAACTCGCGAATGCTGCCCGATGGCACTTTACAATCGTTCGTGCGCGATATTACTGAAAGAACCAAAACTCAAGATCAGCTTCGTACCCTTACATTAGCCATTAACCAAAGCCCCAATTCAATTGTAATTACCAATAAGAAGGGTGAAATAGAATACATTAACCCGGTTATTGAAAAACTTTCGGGATACACAAAAGAAGAACTGATTGGCCAAAACCCACGGATTTTCGCTTCGGGAAGAACATCGAAACGAGAATACAAGGAACTATGGGATACCATAACTTCGGGAAAAGTATGGCATGGCGAGTTTCAAAATAAAAAGAAAAGTGGTGAGTTGTTTTGGGAATCGGCTATTATCTCGCCGGTTTTC